>NZ_CBAROL010000001.1:0-219284 GCF_964779595.1 Methyloglobulus sp. | reverse complement strand
GCATGTGTTAAGCATACCGCCAGCGTTCAATCTGAGCCATGATCAAACTCTTCAGTTTAATTGCATGTGTGTCCCTTTTAAGATAGGACACCTAATCTTTTTTGGTCAACGAAATATCCCGTCGTTTGAATTAACGGAGTACCTTGTGTCAACCTGTGTCTCTAGACACAGAATGCCAACACATGTACCCACACTCATTATTTTGGTCTGCTTGTTAAAGAGCGTACAACAATTTACTTTCGCTGCACTTAGTCCAACTATTCTACAGAATTATTCGGGGTTGTCAATGGGGGAAATGCTTTGCAATGCCGATTTATCCAAACAATCAATCATGAAAAGCGTTCGCAATAGCCAAAGTAGTTATTAGCATAACCACAATTTCCAAAATCTAGCGGGATGAAAGACTATACAACATTGAACATGCCGTTTATCTCAGGCATTTTTTTTATTGTAACGTATAGAGGAAAATATCGATAACGCGATCAAGATCGCTCCTACCAAACCTGTTACTACCTCACTGATGTGATAGCGCATACTGACCAGCATAATCCCCGCCAATACACCTATGGCATAGTGTGCGCCATGTTCTAAAAATACGTAATCATCCAAGGTTCCCCTGTTTACCAAGTAGACTGTCAGGCTTCTGACGAACATGGCACCTATTGCAAGACCAAGCATGATGATGATGACATCTTGCGTAATCGCAAACGCGCCAATAACACCGTCGAATGAGAATGAGGCATCCAGCACTTCAAGATAAATAAAACTCATTATTCCCGCTTGTTTTACGACACCAGAAACCTGATCTCCTTGCTCCTGATTTTCAAATAATGCGGCAAAACTATCAACGATCACAAATAAGATTAACCCTGAAATGCCTGCCACTAAAGCTTCTAAGCGAATTTCTGGTGGCAACCATTTCTGTATTATCAGTAACAAACCCAATGCCAGAATGATTTCAATGGCTTTGAGCTTGCCCAAGGCAGACACACGCTCCTCTATCCTACCTAACCAATGCAGTTCTTTAGCGTCATCCAGAATAAATTTGAAAAACACCATCAACAAAAACATGCCACCGAACGCTGAAATCTGGACATGGACATTATTAAGATGCTGCGAATACGTCGCTGGATCTTCTAATGCCATTTGAGTAACGCTGATAAAATCAAGGCTAGTGGCAACCGAAACAATCAGTACCGGGAACACCAAGCGCATACCGAAAACGGCAATCAAAATACCCCAGGTTAGAAAATACTGCTGCCATCGTGCACTCATCCGCTTTAAAACGGACGCATTCACAACCGCATTATCAAACGATAAGCTAATCTCAAGAACTCCAAGAATCACGGCGATAAACACGCCTATCATGCCGCCCCACCAAAAAGCAGTAGCTAGACAAAGAGCTGAAATAAAAAAAGAAAGACGAAAATGTTGCATTAAATACTCGTGTGTTTGAAGTCGCACCACTATAAGAGTATTTATTTATAAAGCAACCCTATCTACTTTTAAACTCAAAACATACAACCAGTACTCTTGAGACAAACAGCCTTCATGATTTTCCCTTTCAGTTTGAATATAATCCATTCAAAAACCAACACCAACCAGAAAAACCGCCACCAACAATACAGCAATAGAGAACTCTTCCAATTGGTGCATCAAGGAAAATCGACCTTCCTGCATAATCATTTCGATACGGTTAGTCACTTGGTCACGCATGTGTACATTTTTATTTAACATGAGATTGCTCCTAATTAATGATTGGAATAGCTACGCATTTGCCCTACCAATACACCTTGAATTTCCACCTGATGTGGCGAGTAGCGCATGGCTTCCATTTTGGCATTGGCGGGGATGAGTAAGGTTTCGTGCGGGTACTGCTCGATGAATTTCAATGTCGCTTCGGATTTATTGACTAAAGCCACCACAATTTCGCCATTACGGGCATAGCTGCGTTGCTCAATAATCACCCAGTCGCCATCGAAAATGCCCTGTTCAATCATAGAATCGCCCTTGATTTTCAAGACATAACAAGGTTTTTGAGTTTTGAGCTGGTCGGGGATGGCCATATAAGAGATAGTTTCTACCGCTTCTATTGGTCGTCCTGCTGCGATATATCCCACAAACGGCAAACTGCCCAGATTATCTGAGCCACCATCCGACCCGCTGATTAATTGTTTGGCGTATTCTGTTAATCGGATACCGCGTTGTTTACGTTCGGGTGCTTCAATCAGCTTGGCCTCTATTAAGGCTTTGATATGTGCATGTAATGAACCACGAGATTTCACGCCAATGCTGACACAAAGCTCTTCTAGCGTCGGCGGATGCCTGAAACTGTCTTGATTTTGACTTAAAAAATCGAAGACTTCTTGCTGTTTGCGGGTTAATGTGAATTTCATTTTGATCTCTATTTGTTTTGTTATAAAATTAGCACAAGAACTAAAACAAAACAAGTATAGAACAAATATTTTTTAAATTTTAACCGTCTTTCCTTTTAAATAACATGTCTACTTTCTAGGTAAAAAGCGCGTATTTTTATCGTAAACTATAATAAATCAAATGGTTATATGGCTTATTTATCTTAACTCGCAAGCATCTTCAAAGCCAACAAAGCTATAATTTTAGATCCCCCGCCCTTACCGAGTCGTTGCTTTACCTGATGTAGATCTTCATGTATTTGTTCTGCATAAGGCTTGTTTGTCAGTATCTTACTTATTTCTGCTACCAGATTTTCAGCACTGGCTTCATGCTGAATCAGTTCCTTAACTGCCAATTTACCCAAAATAATATTCGGCAAACCGATATAAGGTATTTTTACCAACACTCTCCCCAACCAATACGTTAACGGTGCTAGTTTGTAGGCAATGACCATAGGCACACCTAATAACGCAATCTCCAGGCTTGCAGTACCTGATGTGGTCATGATGGCATCACAGCACTGGATGACATCGTAGGGCTTATGTTTGATGGTGGTTATCATTAACCTTGTTGATCTTAAATGCTCGGCCAGCAGCGTATCGGGGATTGAATCGGCTTGCGGTAATAGAAAGTGAATGCCAGGAAATTTAGTTTGCAGTTCATGAGCAGCGGCTAACATCACGGGTAACATGCGATCTATTTCATTCCTGCGACTGCCCGGCAAAATGCCTACAACGATCTTTGCTGTACTCAAGCCAAATAGCTGTATATCCTCATCTTTGCTGCGTTGAGGATGGACTTTATCCACAGAAGGATGTCCCACATAACGTACCGGCACACGTTCAGCTTCGTAATAAGGCACTTCAAAAGGGAAGATTACCGCCATCATGTCGATGACTGCCCCGTATTTTTTTACACGGCCAGGTCGCCACGCCCAAACCTGTGGACTGACATAAAACAAGACTTTGATACCATTCTGCTTGGCAAAACGCGCCAATTTGAAGTTAAACTCCTTATAATCCACACAAACCAGCAAGCCGGGGCGCTCTGCCAGTAAAAGCTTTCGCATAGCTTTTAACGTGCGGAGAATTTCTCCAAAATGCTTGATAACCTCAATCACACCAATTACCGCGATAGCAGATGAGTTATAACGGATGTCGATACCTGCTTGCTCCATTTTTACACCACCCATGCCAATGCCTTTAATATCGGGTTGATGCTTTTTTAGTTCCATAAACATGCTGGCAGCATGTTGATCGCCAGACGACTCGCCTGCACTAAAAAAGATTTTAAACGGCTTATTTTGGGACATGTTGGCTTAAGGGCTATTCAGCTAAGGTCGCAGACTGGATTTAGATAACTTATCAACGTTTGCCTGATGACCTGATCGAGCTTATTGGCTACGCCCACAAAATTAATATCTAACACATTGACAAACATGTCTTTTTTCACAACCCGTCAACCCTTTGAATGGTGGATGTTAGCAAGTGCTTAATCCTGCCATTTTACAATAGCTCAATTATACAAAAAGTGGACAATCTTAATAAAAAAGGTAGAGAATTAACCGTGTCTAAAACTAGTCGCATTACTTATATTTGATTAACTACATCATTAAAAAACAAGATGTGCTGCGTTATTTGTCTTAACATAACAAAACCATTATCACCCTAATTCATTCAACGATAAGGATACGTATTATGAAAACTAAGCATAAAACCCTAAGCCCTATTCTTATCACCCTATTTGCGAGCCTTTTTTGTTTATCTTCAGCAAACGCAGTAGACAGTAAGAATTTCGCGGGGATTAAGTTTATTTTTATTCAATCCGGCTGTTTTCAAATGGGCAATGACGACCCACCAACCGACAGGACTGTTGGCGAAACACCTAGCCATCGCGTGTGTATAGAAAAGTCTTTCTACATGGGCGAAACTGAGGTGACGCAAAAACAATGGCAAGATGTTATGGGCAGTAACCCCAGCAAGAGCAAGGTCGAAGACAAGCCGGTGGACAGGGTGAGCTGGAACGACATTCAGGAATTTCTCCAGAAGCTGAATGCTAAAGACGGCGGTACATTCTTCCGGTTGCCGACTGAAGCAGAATGGGAGTATGCAGCAAGAGCCGGTAGCGATGACGATTATAGCTATGGCGACAATCCAGGTTCCCTGGCGAATTATGCCTGGTTTGGCAACTTGGGTTACAAGGGTACGCCTCATGAAGTGGCTCAGAAACAGCCCAACGACTGGGGCTTATACGACATGCACGGCAACGTGTGGGAATGGGTGCAAGATTGGTACGATGGCACGTATTACAGCAGCAGCCCAGCAAATAACCCTTCTGGGCCAGAGACAGGCAAATACCGTGTTTATCGCGGCGGCAGTTATATTGGCAAAGCCACCAACCTGCGTTCAGCCGTGCGTTTTAGTGCTTTACCAACAACCCGTACGCATGATGTGGGTTTTCGTTTGGTAAGGCAGCTTGAGTGAAATTCGGTAAAAATCAGGGTGGAGTTTGCGGAATCTAGGCTTTCATAGCTTCGATTTCCCGTATTAAATTGCACTTCATACGGTCGATTTGCTGCGGATTTATAATAGTAGAAAAAGTCGGCCTATAAGCCGGGTTCTGTCGAGAGCAGCCATTCATCTAGGCTGCAAGTCACCTTGCAGCTCAAGCAATCTACCCAGGAACCGCGCGGGCCACGCGTATATTCCTCTATTTGATCTTGCTCCGGGTGGGGTTTACCATGCCGCCCCTGTTACCAGTTGCGCGGTGCGCTCTTACCGCACCTTTTCACCCTTACCCAGTTCCTTTTACAAGGGCTGGGCGGTATATTTTCTGTGGCACTTTCCGTAGGTTCACACCTCCCAGGCGTTACCTGGCACCCTGCCCAATGGAGCCCGGACTTTCCTCCATCCTATCTTGCGATAGGACAGCGACTGCCCAGCCGACTCTTTCTGGCGCAAATTATACCGTAACGGGGTGATGGGCGTTGAAAAAGACATATTACAGAAAAATACTTGGTGTCCCCTGTCTTCATTCATCGTTATTAACTTTGGTATCAGGAAACTACGTGCTTCCCGCTTTCTCCAAATCCAATGCCGCCTGGTAAAGCAGTTTTTTTCTGGCTCCGGTGATTTCTACTGCCATTTCAACGGCGGTTTTGGTGGTGCATTCGCGCATTAGCACGGCAAGTATATTCAACTGTTCTGGGCTGAGGCCATTATCTTCTTTGCTGGCTTTGGCTGCACCTTCTATAATCACCACAAATTCGCCTTTACGCATATTGTCGTCTTGCGTGACCAGCTCCAGCGCATTAGCCAGGGTGATTTTGACGATGGTTTCGTGCAGTTTGGTCAATTCCCTGGCAATTACGATTTGCCGGTCTGGTGGCAGGATGGCTGCCATGTCTTGTAATGCCGCCAAGATTCGGTGGCAGGATTCGTAGAATACCCAGGTCGTCGTTGCGGTCAGTTTTTCGGTGAAAAATGCCTTACGAGCCGATGAGGTGCGCGGCAAAAAGCCTTCAAATGAGAATTGCGTGACCGGCAAGCCAGCAGCCGATAAGGCAGCAATCAAGGCACAAGCTCCGGGAATAGGCACAACGTCTAAGCCCACATCTTTAACCCTGCGTACCAACGGCATTCCGGGATCGCTCAACAGCGGTGTTCCAGCATCAGAAACCAGGGCTATGGACAGTCCGTCACGTAGTTTTTCCAGCAAACTTTCGGCTGCTTTTTCTTCATTGTGTTGATGGAATGACATAACCTTATTGCTAATGCCATAATGGTTTAGCAATAATTTGACGTGGCGGGTATCTTCGGCGGCAATCAAGTCCACCTGTTTTAAGGTTTCTATCGCCCTGAAGCTGATGTCTGCTAAATTACCTATTGGTGTCGCGACCACGTATAATTTGCCGTATTGGTTTGACATTTAATCCCTGATTTGAATTGATGTTTCACACAAAGGTAAGACCTATGAGCCGTTACTGCCCAATCATTCCACTTTTCTGTGTGCTGCTGTTGTATGGCTGCGTAAAACTGCCCGATAACTATGGATTGTACCAAGAACAGCCTTCGGACTGGGCAATCGAACAAAATAACACCCGTTTACGGTCTATTGAGTCCTTAATTCAAAGCGGTAAAGGCAATGCCGCCAAGCAGCAGGCTGATTTAATCAATGCGGCTGAACTGACGCTGCAACAGCAAGCGCAATTTAATCTGTTATCTGCTCAAATCCTGCTCAGTTTTGGCGAAGCAGAACAGGCAATCAGCAAGCTAGCTATCACGGAAACTGGGCAACTGGGCAACTGGGCATCAACGATAAAATCAAGCTCTACCAATCCGAAGCCTTTGCTTATTCCTTGACGGGAAATCTTTTGGAAAGTGCCAAAGCCAGGATTGCCCTGGATACTTTTTTGACCAAGCCGGATGAACGCAAAAAGAATCAAGGCGTGATTCTCGAAACTTTGGGCTTATTGCCAGAATCCGTCGTACAAAACCAGAAAGCCCAAACAGCTAACCTGCCTGAATGGATGTCCGTTGCTAAAATTCTGGCTTCAAGAAATCAGAATCCGGCTAATTTTAATTCCGCGTTGGTGGGCTGGCGGTCTGCTAATCCAGAGCATCCCGCAAACATTTATTTGGCATCGGTAAAAACTTTACCGAACGAACTGGCAACTTTACCCGATGAATATGGCGAAACCCCCAGTTCGATTGCCATACTATTACCAGAATCCGGTCCGTTTTTAGATCCTGCCAAGGCAATTAAGGCTGGCTTTATAGAGGCACATAGCCGCGATAATAGCCGTGGCGCTAAACCAGCCTTGCATTTCTACGACACCGAAAAAGGCAAAACTGCTGATCTGTACCAAAAAGCAGTTAAGGAAGGCGCAAAGCTGGTGATCGGCCCGTTGAATAAAGAAAATATCTTAAGCCTTGCTAAAACAACTTTGGCTGTTCCGGTACTCGCACTCAACCATGTGCCTAACCTGAGCAAACAAAATCTTTATCAGTTTGCATTAAGCCCGATAGATGATGCTGCCGAGATCACCAAAAAAGCCGCCTTGGACGGCCACAAAAAAGCCCTGTTGCTGATGCCAAAAAACGACCAAGGTAAACGTGTTTCGGCTTATATTACTGGTGATTGGCAAAGTCTTGGTGGTATCATCATGAATAAGCAGACTTACGATCCAGCTAAGTCAGATTTAGCAATTGTTATGAAAGACCTGATTGGAGTTAATGAATTAAAACCTGTGCAACAGGCTACTACCCCGACTGCCCAAACTACGCCAAAAAAAGAAGAACATACAGTTGCCCTGTTTTTAAGCGCATACAGCAAGGAAGGCCGCGCAATTAACTCGATTATCCACCAAAACGGAAACCTGCAAGTTTACGCCTTACCCGCTATTTACTCAGGTATACCAGATTCAATGAACGATACGCCACTTAACGGGATCACTTTTTGCGATATGCCTTGGCTGTTTAACGGCGCGTACAGCGGCGAACTCAGCATGATGTCGTTAAGCAATGTTATCAACCAATTTCCCATATCTTACATACGCTTAGTCGCTATGGGCATTGATGCCTACCATCTTGCCGGAAAATTAACGACCTTAAGCACAACGCCCTATTCCGGCGCGACAGGCAAGCTATCCCTAGATAGCGATAACCGCATCAAAAGGAATCTGGTCTGTGCGAAATTTGCGATGGGGCAACCGGAGCTTATCGGTTTTACCCATAGCCCTTCTGAAGTCGATTATAGCGGTGCTGGCAAGCCGACTGGGGGAACGACTCCAGCTTTGCAATAGCGTGTTACTTAAGATAAAACAGAAAGCGGCACACTTACTGCGTGGAGAAAGCGCGGAAGACCAAGCTCATACTTTTTTGATTAACAAAGGCTTGCAGCCAGTTTGCCGCAATTACCGCTGCAAACAAGGCGAGTTGGATTTGATAATGCGTGACCGGCAATCATTAGTCATTGTTGAAGTACGCTACCGCAAATCTAACGTTTACGGCAGTGCGCTTGAAAGCGTTACAGCCAGCAAACAAGCCAAAATAATCGCCGCCACGCAGCATTATTTATCGACATTACGTGCTGATAGCCCACTGCGTTTTGATGTTGTTGCTATCTCCGGCAATGGCGATATTAACTGGATAAAGAACGCTTTTTGACCACCATACCTAATTCATGAGCTTACAAAACCGCATCATCAACCAATTTACCGACAGCATCCAAACCAAGCAGGATGCGTTAGGTGAGCTGTGCGAGTTAATCGAATTAGCTTCACAACGCATGGTGGCGGCGTTATTGAATGACCGGAAAATTTTAACCTGCGGCAATGGTCGTTCCGCTGCTTGCACTCAATTATTGTCATCCGCCCTGCTCAACCAGTTTGAACGCGACCGCCCGTCGTTACCTGCAATTGCACTAACGGCCGACATGACAGCGATGACCGCTATCGCCAATGACCACAGTTATGAGGACGTGTTCGCCAAACCTATCCGTTCGTTAGGTCAAAACGGCGATGTGTTAGTGACATATACTGACGGCAACCATTCCGGCAATATTGCCAAAGCCATTAAGGTGGCACGTAGCAAAGACATCACCATCATCGCGCTGACCGGCGATAGAAGTGATAGCATTTCAGCGTTATTAACAGAACGGGATTTGGAACTACGGGTTACGTCCAGTTCGGCAATTCGTACCCACGAAGTCCACGTACTGATTACGCATTGCTTGTGCGATTTGATTGACCATCAATTGTTTGATGGGATGGGTTGAGACCGGAAAATTTAACGCTTGTAAAGCTCGCTACTCCCATCCATATTCCCCGTTTGGCTATACAGCAACGGCCAACCTGAATTCAGCTCCACCGTAGCTATCACTTCACACACGGCAATTTTATGGTCACCCGCATCGGAAAAATGGCTGAGTTTACAATCAAAATACGCCAAGCTATCAGCCAATACTGGTGCATTCGTTGATCCAGTTTGCCAGCGATAAGTGGTCATTTTCTCCTTAACGCCTGATTGCCCAAAATGTGCCGCAATCGCAAGCTGGTCTAGCCCCAGGACATTGACGGTACACACGCCACTAGCCTTTAGCAAGGTATACGAATAATGTTCTGGGTTGATGCTGAACGCAAGCATCGGCGGCGCGAAGGAAACCTGCATCACCCACGCGGCAGTGAACGCATTTTGCTCTTTACCATTGGCAACAGCGATAACGTACACGCCGTGGGTTATTTTATTGAACAATAAGTTGGCATTTTCGATCATGTTAATTCACCAGATTAACCCGCATACTTAAGTCAATCGCCTTGATATTCTTGGTCAACGCGCCGATGGAAATGTAATCAACGCCTGTTTCCGCAATGGTACGGATATTTTCCAACGTGATATTGCCGGATGCTTCCAGTTCAATTTCATTAGTGTTCATGGCGACCGCCGTCCTCATATCGTCCAAGCTAAAATTATCGAGCATGATACGGTCAGGTTTTGCGGCAATTGCTTGTTGGAATTCCTGCAACGATTCAACCTCCACTTCCACCGGAACCGATGATTGCTGCCGTGCTAACGACACAGCATTTGCGATAGAGCCTGCGGCAATAATATGATTTTCCTTGATTAACACACCGTCATACAAGCCTATTCGATGGTTATAACAACCGCCACAGGCGACGGCATACTTTTGCGCGTTTCGTAACCCTGGGATGGTTTTGCGGGTGTCTAGCACTTTGCAACCTGTTCCGGCAACGGCATCGGCATATTGCCTTGCCACGGTTGCGGTCGCAGACAAAGTTTGTAGCAGATTTAGTGCGGTGCGCTCGCCCGTCAACAAAGCCCTGGCTGGACCTTTGAGCGTACATAAGCTCACACCTGCATTGCTGATGTCGCCTTCCTGCACTAACCAATGGATTGCAACATCAGTGTTCAAATATTTAAACACCGCAGCAAACCATGCCTGACCACACAACACCATCGGCTCTCGCGTCATCACAGCGGCTTCTGCTTGTAAGATTTCAGGAATGATGGCGGCGGTAATATCACCTGTGCCGATGTCTTCTTGAAGATAAGCACTGATATCAAGGATGATTGCTGTGGTCATTTAGTGTCTGATTTTGTGCTAATTTTTTCCACGAAAATAAGCGTTATGCGCTTTAGCTCAAGCAACATGCGACGCGTAATCGACATCAATTTACCCATTTTTTGCTCGAAACCGCCCCCAGCCATGTCGTTTTTTATGCGCTGATAATGCACCCAAATACCATCCACATAAACCGGCTTAAACAACCACATTTCCATGATGGAAGTCACCCACATAAAGATAAACGACACGCCCATGCCCATCCCCGCAAAAATCACCAACCAGGCAAACATCGGGAAAAACTTAGTCAGCCACCAGGATAAAATATCCGTGACCAAAAAAACATAAGGCATACCGACGGCAATACATTTGTATTTAACGCTGGTCGTCTCCGAAAAACTGAAAATAATGCCCACAAACATAAAAATAAAACTGATGCCGAACATGTGGATGTGCGAACCACGGGTCAGCGAAGCCAGTGTAGCTCCTTCATCCTGGGCGGTATATTTTTTCAACTGTTCAAAATCGTTGAAGTTAGGCAGACCGGAAGCGTCCTTGTTGTGGCACATCACACAACGCTCTTGAATAATCTTTTCGATGCCGTCAGCTTTATAATCATCAATATCAGCCCCGTCCCTGTCCCACTGGATGATGTCAAACCGCTGCTGTTCCGAAGCATTGTCCTTCATCGAGCCGTTCAGTTTCTGTTCCAATACCGTACCGGAACGATTGCCGTAATAGCTGTAAACAATATCGTCCACCGACAAGCCGAACTTACCGTCCGCCATACCGTGAGTCAGCAATATCTGGATCAGTGCGAACATGTAGCCAATGCCAACGGTAATCAAATAGCCGGTAAATAATACCTTGATAGGGGTGTCGTGGTCTTTTAGGGGGGTGAATTTTGATGCCACAAGTTTTCCTTATGAATTTGAGATCTACGTAGGGTACGCATCGCGTACCATTATCAAAATGTTCCGAATTAACTAAGCTCCGAAAAAGGTACGCGATGCGTACCCTACTCGGCTGCCAAATCCAGTTTGTTTGGTGCATTTCATGCACCCTTGGTTAGTTTTCTAATTCGTCTTCCGAAAATATTAACAAATCATTGGCTGAAAATTGAAGGTTAGCTTCATGCCGTTTAAAACCCTCATAAACAATCGACATAGCTTGAGTTATTGTTTGATTCGTCCCATTTGGATCAAGTAGGGCTATAGCCCCATGGATTTTTGTTAGGAGATCATGGTATTCATAAGAAGGAACACCCAGTTTATGAGTTGCAAAATACAATTTAGTATCCAATTAATAGAATGCCTTTTAACGGCAAATGAAGTCGATTTGAGATATAAAGCGTTTCCAAAAAAGTATGAACAATTTCAAAATCGGGGTGTCCCCTGTATGTATTTCTTACGGCTATTATTAAATATTCAACTTCAAACATCATGCAAGCCTGAAAAATATCTTTTAAAAATTGATTGTTTTCAGTTGCTCTTCCCGCCTCAACTTCAATAACAATTTTACCGTCTCCACTCAAAGCATCAGCATTAAACGCTTTATCAATTTTATTATCAAATCCAAAAAGAACAGGAACATTTATTTTATCAATCTTTGATTTACTTACTTCTACTTTAAAACCTATTTTAACAAGAGGACTTTTAAGCTCCTTCAAAACATCGTTGCTTGAAAGATTTTTAAATTCGGAATCTATTTTTTGATTAACCTCGCAAAAACAATCAATTACTTCCTTGATATTTGGGGTTATACCTTGTGATCTAGGAAATAATTGATATCGAATCATATAACTTCGGTTAATAATAAAGTTCTTAATTCATCTTCAGGTAAATCAATTTGATTTTCCTCGACAAAGTAATAAATTAATTCATCAATGTGCATAGCTTCTTCAGAAACATAATTACTACCGACTTCATTCATTAATGCATCGTTTAATGAGGTAGTTGAGATCAATACTTCATAAAACTCACTTAAATAAATCTCTCTTGATTTATATTTTTTGTTGCGAAACTTAATCATGTAAATATCTATGCAGTTATCAGCACGCAGGTCGATACCCGCCTTACAAATTTCGGTAGTGTGTTAAACCTGTATTTTTTGATGAACTTATCGGCTTCATATCGGTGAGTCGCGTGTATTTTGGAGTGACAAACCTAGGTTTGTCACTCCGCCCACTATCAAGTCACAGGTTTAACCCACTACCCAAATTTCCTGCCGTACGCAGCTACTTAATTCGCCCCCACCTGCGAATACTGATAACGATTTTTAATCGCCTGTGCCAATTGATGCACGGCCATCGCATACTTGTTGCTGTTGTTGTAGCGTTTGATGACTTTGAAATTGGGGTGGACGCGCCAGTACTCCATACCTTCGTAAGTGCTTAATTCGATGACGGACGCGCCGTAGGAATCACTGGCGGGTTGTGTGACTGGGCTTTTGTAATCCCAGCCACTTTTAGAAAAATAATGTGCGACGCTGCCGATGGCATCATCAGGATGCCATAAATCGCGTTGTCCGTTACGGTCAAAATCGACAGCAAGCCTACGGAAACTGCTGGGCATAAATTGCCCCAAACCCATCGCACCTGCCCACGAACCAACAGGTTGGCGCGGGTTGTAGCCTTCTTCGCGGGTCATGAGCAGGAAGTTTTCCAATTCCGACTGAAAGTATTTGGAACGCCGATAAGTATGGAAAGACAAGGTAGATAAGGCATCAAACACGCAGGTTTTGCCAATGTTTTTACCAAAATAGGTCTCTACGCCGATAATGCCGACGATATATTCGGGATCAACGCCATAAGTGGTGCTGGCTTTGCTGATGGCATCGGCATTATTGTGCCAGAATTCCGCACCGTTTCTGATGTGTTGCTCGGTGAGGAACTTACCGCGATAACGCGACCAACTGCCAGGTCGCGCTGGACCGGAATTGCTGGATGAAGGACCTTCCAGTTTAACAACCGAATCCAACCGATTAGCTTGTGCGAATAAGCCTTCCAGATAGGATTCCGAAAACCCATGCCTATTTACCATGTGCTGAATGAAACTTCTTACTGATGGAGAATTGGCATAACTACCTGATGTGCCGTAAGAATCACCATAGGATTGACCATAATCAGTACTAGATCCATACGACGGCACTTTGGGTTTGTAGGGATTGTACGGCTGAATAGGTTTGGCTGGCGTGTACGGCTTGGGGGCAGTGGCCTGCGGGTAGTTGCTTGCATTAGGGTAAGCACTGTAATCGGGGGCAGGATCGCTTGCGCAACCGACCAATATTGTCAGCAAAGCCACTCTGATTAGGTTTTGATGTAAGGATTTTTTCACGGAAACACCTTCCACTGTAAAATTATTTAACCGTTATGCCCTTCTGGGAAATTGAAGGGGATTTTTTTCAGATCCTCTTAACCGTCACTGTCCAAATAGAGTGCGGCTAACGACTAGCAAGCCCTTCTGCTATTTCATCCTGGAGCTTTTTGATCGTACTGATCGGGTCTTCCGCTGTCCTTATTGGCCTGCCTATAACCACATGGTTTGCACCATTAATAATGGCATTACGTGCGGTGGCAATGCGTTTTTGGTCATCTTCGCCTTTCACGCTGGATTCTGGACGTATCCCAGGCGTGACGATAAAAAAATCGTTGCCCAGCCCATCACGTATCGGCTTGGCTTCTAACGCGGAAGACACCACGCCATCACAACCTAGCGCAAAGGCTTTTTTGGCACGAATTAGCACCAAATCCTCAACCGAACCTGTCATCCCCATTTGCCGCATGTCAGACTCATCAAAGCTGGTCAATACCGTTACGGCCAGCACTTTGACATTGCCACGGTCAGTAAGTGCAGCTTTGATGATTGCATCATTGCCGTGGATGGTGGTAAGGCTTACACCGCGATCTTTTACCTGCTGAATAGCAAGATGCACGGTTTCTGGAATATCAAAAAATTTCAGATCGAGCATGACTTGATTGCCACGGTCGATGATGAAATCGACGATGTCCCACCAACCGGACAAAAACAGTTCCAGCCCAACCTTAAAAAATTTGATGTCGCCGTCTAGCTTTCTAACCCATTGTTTTGCTTCATCAGGATTAGGCACATCCAGTGCAAAGATAATGCGTTCGTTGAGATTGATATTGTTCACAAGTCGTAATGTGCGAGAATTAATTGCAATGAAAGAATGCTACCACACAACGGAAACATTAGAAATTGGCAAACAAGCCGGATTTTCTTTATTTTTGGGCAGTTGGTAAGCAATCGCAGGTAAAATGATTTAGGCACAAGGCGCAGAACTGCACCCGCCTTTTTACCTTTCGCCTTGAAGCTTTCGTCTTAATATAATATGCGTATTTACCAACATTGGCTTAATGAAGCCAAGCAAATTCCTTCCCCCAACTTCGATGACCGCCCTAACGCGGACGATATTTCCTTGCTCGTCATCCACTGCATCAGTCTTCCGCCAGGTGAATTCGACAATACCTGCATAGATAAGTTATTTTGCAATCAACTTAATCCTGATGACCACCCGTATTTTAAGGAAATTCATCAGCTTACGGTTTCATCGCATTTGGTCATCAAACGAACTGGCGAGATTTTGCAATACGTACCCTTTGACAAACGTGCTTGGCACGCAGGGCAATCTAGCTATGAAGGGCGCGAGCGTTGCAATGATTTTTCTATCGGCATAGAACTGGAAGGCACTGAAACTGTGCCTTATACCGACGCGCAATACCTTGAACTTGCCGCTGTCGTTAAGACTCTACTGAACACTTACCCCAGCTTATCTACCGAATGGATTACTGGACACAGTGACATCGCCCCTGGTCGCAAAACTGATCCCGGCGAATCGTTTGACTGGGAAAAATTTTATTGCATGTTGGGGAAATGATGCCAAATTGATAAGATAAGTTCGGTAAGATAAGGAAGCATCACAAATTTTTACTTTAGTTAGCCTAAAATCCACCTTTAACTAAGACACTTAAATGTTAATCAGTTTACAAAAAATATTATTCTCCCAAAAAGCAGGACTCGCGTTAATCGCCCTACTTTTACCCTCGTTAACAAGCGCGGCAGAAGCAGCCAGTGCAAGCTTAGTGCAGCCTATGGATTTGACCCAGAGCTGGGCGGGTTATCTGGCATTAGTTTTGTTTACCGTTGCTTACATTCTCGCCATGATGGAGGAAGTTACCGACCTGCGGAAATCTAAACCTATGGTATTTGCAGCTAGCCTTATCTGGGTGTTCATTGCCTCCGTTTATGCTAATAACGGCATGAGTGAACAAGCGGGGATAGCCTTTCGCACAAACTTGATAGGCTATGCCGAACTGTTTTTGTTCATCATGGTGTCGATGACTTACCTGAATGCTATGGAAGACCGGAGCGTGTTTGAAAGGCTGCGGGTTTGGCTGCTAAGTAAAAATTTCACCTATCGCCAACTATTCTGGATTACTGGCTTCCTGGCATTTTTTATATCCTCGGTCTGTAACAATCTAACGACCGCATTGCTGATGGGTTCAGTTATTGTGGCACTGGGCAAGGACAGCCCACGTTTTGTCACGCTAGCGTGTGTTAACGTCGTCGTAGCCACTAATGCGGGTGGGTCGTTCAGTCCTTTTGGCGACATTACGACGTTATTGGTCTGGCAAAAAGGCGTGGTGCCCTTTGTCGATTTCTTCTCGCTGTTTATTCCCGCATTAGTCAATCTGGTCGTACCGGCTATCATTATGCATCACTTTGTTCCTAAGAAACGTCCAGAAGCGGTTCTCGAGTCAGAACCCATGAAAAGAGGCGGCTGGGTTATCATCGGTTTATTTGCATTAACCATTATAACGTCAGCTTGTTTCGAGAATTTCCTGAGCCTGCCACCCGCAGCAGGCATGATGCTGGGACTGACTTACTTAAAGTTTTTCAGCTATTACCTACAAAAAATCCCAGCGACCCATGAAGACAATCAGCAGAAAGAAACACTGTTAGCTAAACAAAACTACGATTTGGCAGTCACTGCCGCCAAGAATTCACAAGGGGAGAAGAAAACCTACATCGACTATTTCGCGCCCATGAAGAGCATGCACCGCACACAAACCAGGGATGCCCTAATTGACCAACCCTTTGATGTGTTTAATAAAGTGGCTAACTTGGAATGGGATACTTTATTGTTTTTCTACGGCGTAATGGTCGCTGTCGGTGGATTGAGCTTTATCGGTTATCTGGGTTTAGCATCCGAGGTTTTGTATGTCGGGCTTGACCCTTCAGTCGCCAACATCTTAGTCGGGTTTGCTTCTGCGTTTGTCGATAACGGCACTATCATGCTGGCTGTATTAACAATGGCACCGGATATTTCCCAAGGACAATGGTTATTAGTAACGCTGACCACTGGCGTTGGCGGCAGTATGTTAGCTGTGGGTTCTGCAGCTGGTGTCGGTTTAATGGGGCAAGCCAAGGGTGTGTATACGTTTACCAGCCATTTTAAATGGACTCCAGCAATCGGCTTGGGTTATCTCGCAAGCATAGCCACCCATTTTCTTTTGAACGGGCGGTATTTCTAAAAAATAACTTTTTTGATTCATCTAGCATTCAGTCTCTTGTTGGTATCCTGTAGCCAATATTTCTATCACGGGAGCAAGCCATGAACACATTGACTAAAAAAATCGTTTTAGCGGCTTTAGTGATGTCGCTGTCTGCTTGTGCTAATTATCCAAATAATTACAACAACTATCCAGATAATGATTCTTATAGTTCTGGTGCTAATTACCCTGGCTCTTATTCTCCCGGCTATGGCAATTATCAGAACAATAATTACCCTCAGTATCCAGCCCAATCAGGATATGGTGGCTATGGCAGACCATATAGCCGCTTTCCTGCCAATAATGGTTACTATCGAAACAATAATAATTACAACCGTCCTCAGCCCCGAAATTATCCACCGCCTGCTTATAGGCATCACGATAACCACCCTCATAACGGGGGCGGCTGGCAAAACGGCAACAATCAGCCGCAGCATAGGGCTCGACCTATGCCCGACCATCATCAGACTTGGCAAAACCCACAGCCACGTAGAGTAGATCGTCCTAACAAAGGCGAATGGAAAGGTAAAAATAATCAACAATATAGGCAACAGCCTATAACTAACAATCATGGGAATGACTTCAATCAACAACCAAACAGAGGTGGTCGGCAAGGTCAAAATAACCGACCACAACAGCCTGCCCAAACTCGCCAAAATAATGGAGGAAATTCAAATTTCGGCGTTATGAATGAACGTATGGGGCAACAACCCGTGCAACCTAGACAAAAGGGCAAGCAAAATAGAAGGCAAGAGCAACCGTAGACAAAGGGATTGCTCAAAAACTAGCTAAAACTTTCCCCGTTTAATTTTGATGCAAACGGGGGAAAACCTACCCAAAAACGGTTTTACACGACCTAAATACCTTCGATTTAAAGTAGTTAAACCATCAAAAAAGCTAATTCTCAGTGCATAATCCAATGCACTTTACCCATTTTAAATCCAGATAAGCTAACTTATTGTTCTGTAATAGCTTTGCATAACATCGACAAGGTGTTTGCATTTGATCGGTGTATCGCCTAAACTTCGAGTCTGGTTTTTAAACGTAAATTCTAACTAGATTTGCACAACTACCTGATTTATAAGATCGCTTAATAATAAATATAACAACACGCGATGGAAAATCGACTCATCACACAGCTAAAAAGTGGCGGTATTGGCCGATTGATCAATATTATCCAAACTCTATTTGTCAGTTTGCTGCGAATATGGTCTATCCCCATTGTGCTGCTGCTCAGTCTGGCATCAGGATTTACCACATTTTATGGTATGTCCTACTTTATTACGCCCTGGATAGCGCTGATTATTACCGTTGCAATTCAATCCATTATCGTTATTTGTTCATTTGAACTTGCGGGCATTCACCTCAAAGCCAACCGACTGCGTTATTGCAGCGTGCTGGCTTCGTTAATCATTGCTTTTGTCGCTTCGATGGCGTTTTCTTACTTCAAATTCTACGAAATATCAGAACACGGCAGTATCCGCATCGAACGGATCAATGAAGTGGGGAATCAGGTCGATGATTATTTAAAACAACAGGTTGTAGTAAAAAGCAGTGTTTTAGCGCAACAAAAACAAGAGCTGGAAAAGCTGTCTAAGGAAATGTCTCAAGCGTATTTTGGCACTCATCCTGAAATTCCGCCCCAATACCGCGATCAAGTGGGTGAAGGGCCGGTTTGGAAGCATATTAACTCGATTTATCAAGACAAAAAGGCGCAATTAGCGCAACTTGAGCAACAGTTCGCCCTCGTTGACCAGTCCACCGCCACACTCCAGATTAGCCTGAATAAGCTGGACAGTGACCTAAATCACAGTGAGCAAGCCTATCAAGAAGTTTCTCAAGGTTTGCATAAAGTACAACTGGAATTTAACCAGTTAGCCGCCAAATTCCGCAGCAATTTGCCTTCTGCGCCCATCCTGATGACCTATTCCCAGTTTACCGAAACGGTCAAACCTTCGGTTAACAATCTGCCAAAATTTACCTTATTTCCCTTGATTATCGCAGGAATGGTAGACTTTTTTACCGTATTGCTTTCTTATCGACTTGAGTTCTCAGCACCAGGGCCATTGACTGAACGAGAGGAAGAACTGGTCTTTGAATGCCTAAAGCAATTTAGCGAATTTCGCATTAACGAAAATGATGCCGTAGAAATCATCATCGAAAAAACCGACATCGAACGCGCCCGGCATTATGTCGATTGGCCGCGAATGTTTGCCGTCGGTCTGCTGTTAAGCCGTGGTTTTTTGCGTAAGGTAGATGATCGGCGCGTTGAATTCGCACCTAATCTTTATCCCTTAATCGCCGAAAAAATGGGTGATAAATTGCAAAAAATCAAACGCGCCCAAGCACTTGCAGAACATAATGTACGCAATGGTTAAGACATGAATAAAGCACAGTCAGCACCAGAAAAATCGCTTTTGGAGCAATGGTTAGCGGAAATCAGCGCAGAAAGCGATGCCCTCAGCCAAACCTGGGATCCGGGCTTTGACGGTGGACGGCAAATCGTCATTTCGAGCTTCGGCTCCTTCCAAAAAACCTACCAGCGACCACCTGATTTTATCTCGCGCTTTTACCACAAAACCTACCATCTGCCCGTTGATGAATGGCGATTTAACAGTCAAATCAAGCTGTACGGCGATTTTTGCGTCATTGACGCAATGCTCACCATCCGGTTTCAAGCAACTATTAAGTATGCCCAAACCAACTTAGAAGCCCTTCCCAATATCAACCAAAATGTCAAATCCCGCTGTGAAGGGCTAGTGAAGGATGCTGTCGATCAGGAGCTGCATAAACTGGCAAATGGCGATTGGGTGGAACAAGGTTTGGCTACGGTAGAACGTCGTATTGAAATGCACATCAACGAAACATTGACACTGCAAAACGTCCAATGTCGTACCTTATGTGAAATGCTCACGACTTTTTCTGAGATAAAAGATCCCAGCAAGCTGGACAGTCGCTTTGCCCATGACGACATTTATCTGAAAATATTGCGAAAAAACTTTGAAACCCAAGAGCATCAAAACAAGGAACGCTTGCGGCAAGAACTCATGCTTGAGCAGCAACGTCTGGAACGCCAACAACGCTTGATCGATCAGTACAATCAGGAACAATCCCTGCACCGCATTGAACAAGAGCAAGCCGCGTTTAACCTGAAACGCCGTTTGGAAGAGCAGGAACGGCAATTGAATGAGCAATTCCTCATCGAAGAACGTGTGCATAGAGAGCAGGTTTATCACGAACAAAATCTGAAGCGGATGGCGCAAGAAGCCACCGCAAAAGCACAATTAGAAATACAAACCAAACAACTTGAAATCGAACAACAACTACAGCAAGAACGCCTTATCCATCAGCAACAACTCAAGGAACTCCAGCTTGCCGCCGAAATTGCCGACTTTGAGAAAAATCAGGAAGCTTGGAACGGCATCCACGAACGCTTACGGATTGAAAAAATAGACCAGGAAAAACGCCTTAAACAACTGGAAAATACCGCAAAACTAGCCTTGCTCGACATCAATCAGAATGAAGAACAAATAGTACACGAACGCCTGCTAATGGAAAAAATGCTGCACGAAGCACGTTTAAAAGACATGGAGCTGGAAATGCAAATTCAAGAACACGAAAAACGCTTCACCGCCACCCAACAACTCGACAACTACCTCCGCCGCGATATTGAGCTATTAGTCCTGGAAAAACACCGTGGCGAATTGCTACAAGAAGTCAAAAAAACCAAACACGACGACCTTCCTGCTATTTCTGCCCCTATGCCCCCAGAAGATACCGGCAATCTGTAAGCTCCATAGCGTATGGCAATTGAGAAAGGCAAATTAGTACGCTGGATTGATGAAAAAGGTTTTGGTTTCATCAATCCAGAAAATGGAAAAAATGACCTTTTTATCCATTTTTCGGCAATAAAAAGCAATCGCAAACCTATTATTGGAGACATAATTCTTTATGAAACCAGTATTGATCCAAAGGGTAAGTAGCACGCTATTAACGCGATTATTGAAGGTGTCAGTCAGTCTCTAGCGTTATCCTCCCTCGAAAAACAAGGTAAAAAAGTTCATCCACCCACACTTAAAGAAAGACCTCATAAGCATAATAATCCGAGAGTCAATAAGCCTAAAAATAGCCTTAAGTTATTGCCCATTCTAATTTTTTTTGGGTTGGTAATCTTTGTTTATAACAAGATTTCAAAAGAAAAGCGTTTCATTGACCAAGTTAAAACGCCTGCATTTGAGATGGGGTCGATTGAACATACCGAGACGTTTACATGCCAAGGTAAAATATGGTGTACTGAAATGAAATCTTATGATGAGGCAAAATTTTATCTTGATAATTGTCCAGGAACTAAAATGGACGGCGATCCTTGCGAGAGCCAGTTCTAATAAGTCCGGTTGGATGGTGATAAGAACCGCATCGTTCGTGTTTCTCGATTGATGCGGTTCACTGTGTTCACCGCCTACTTGATTGGTATGAAACTTTATTACTTGCCTACAAAAAGTGTCAGTGAGTAATAAAGTTGCATACTGAGATGACTCGAAACCCTCATTCTACCGTTATTATAATCAAGATTATAATAATAAAGTATCATACTGAAATGGGGGGTTGCCTGTAGAGGCTTCAGTATTCAAGTAATATAGTATCATACTAAATTATATAGCTAGCGCATAAGTCTATAATTTACAGACACTTATATGATACTTAAGCCGCCGTTAAATCTCTGCTTCTGTTAATCGTCGCAATAGCTCTTGATGAACTTGTACACCCCACTGCTCACCATTAATGGATTGTAGGCTATAAACCATGCCGTTCAAGAGTGGCAACCCGCCCTGGAAACGCCTGAACGCAATCATGCCTTGTCTTTCGTGGGCTTCAAATCCCATTAAACGCCACACCAATAACCCAAACCAAATGCCGTGGCCAAAAACAACGGTATTGTCCGGTAACTCTGCCATTTCGTCGATAAAACCATCCACTCGTTCGCGGAACTCTTTAAAAGAGTCCGCATGCTCTCCCATCCGCTTGTTGACATCGCCTTCCATCCAATAAGCCTGTGCAATTGGGCGACGTTGTTCGCCAGTCATACCGTCAATCAGTTCGTGGGAAATGGCATGGACTTCGTTTAGTAGCGGGTTTACCTGATAACTGACGCGGTGCTTGTCGCAAAATGTCTGTGCAGTTTGTTGGGTGCGGATTAAATCAGAAACCAACACCTGGGATGTTGTAATATCTAGCGTTTCGGCCACGATCTGTGCCTGGTTCCTGCCTTTTTCCGACAAGGGGATTGAACCGTGTTCCATCGTCACGCCGCCAGCATTGGAGACACTTTCACCGTGGCGAATAAAGTAGAGGGTTTTGCTCATGCGTCAATATGTTTGGGTTAAATTAATTCAAATTAGCTTTTCATTTCAACACACTGAATAGTGTCGATGAGCATATATTAAAGTTTCATACTAAATTGTAAAAAAATATGGAACTCAAAAGCAGTCATTCTAAATTTTGGGCTTTTCGTTACTTTCGACCCAAAACAGTCGCCGAAGGATTTTTTTATCTTTGCTCAAAGCAGACCGTCAAGTAAGTGTTTCTAAAAAAATGGGGGATTGCTATGCGTGATTCAAGTTTAGATTTTTCACAACTGACTTAGGATCAGCCTGCACCAGTTTTAACAAAACCTTAGCTGGACCAGTAGGATGGCGATGGCCTTGCTCCCAATTCTGAAGGGTTCTAATATTGACGCCTATCAGTGTGGCAAACTTTGATTGAGAGAAACCGATCCCTTCGCGGATTGCCTTAATATCAGGCGCTGGAAAATCGTATGTACGGGAGGCTGCTATTTCACCTCGCCTGATTTTTCCAGCCTCTTGAATGCTGGTTATTAATTCATTGAAATGCTCATTTTTCATCTTCAAACTCCGCGAAAACAACTGTTCTTAGAACTGACAACTGGTCTTTCGTTAAATCATCACGCTCATTTTTTGCGTAAGCGTAAAGCATGAATATTTGGTCATGCTGGGTTGCCCAATAATAAATTACCCGTGCCCCGCCTCGCTTTCCGCGTCCGCTGGTACCCCATCGTATTTTGCGTATGCCGCTGCTGCCTTGAATAATATCCCCAGAATCTGGTCTTTCAACCAAAATGTTTTGAAGGCTCCGATATTCTTCGTCATTCAATAGGGCAATAATTTTCTTTGTAAATATTGATGTTTCAAAGATGACCATGCTCAATATTATACGTCAATGACGTATAATTACAATTAAAATAAGCCAGACACTGCAAAAAAGCTGAATTTACGGTAGTTGATCAACTCATCTCGACCCATTTAAGACAGTCACCCAGACTCAGCTTTTCTGTTTAATTCCGCTTAGCTGACATTCGTCAGGTAACAAAGAACCTTTCAAAATGAATCATTAGTTGACTGAATATATTTGATAACTGCCATATGCCAAAACTATCAAGCAAATAATAACCGCAGCGACGACAGGATTATCATTGCCAAGATCATCAACCCCGGCACGTTTTGCAACCACCAAATCATCAGGATGATAGAGACCTTTTCTACAAAAAAGAATAGTTGCAAAAAACATTCCTGAAACGGCAAGAAAAATGTGTAAGGAATATGTAAATGCTTTTAATGCGAAGGTATTATCTACGCTTGTCGAACTGACCCCTAACACTGCTGCACATGCCATCATGGCTAATGCAAAAACATTGATGGGCATTTTGGTTTTAGTTACTGATGACCACAAGCTACTCGAAGATTCTGCGCTCATTTTATTTTTGGCAATCGGGTGACCGCAATTTACACAATGCGCTGGACAGGACTTTCACCAGTGTTGCCGATACCCCAAGGACATTTATGACCTTTAGGTTATAAATGAGATCGGGGTAACGGAAGGCACGGCCAGGAAGATTGTTGGCAGTTACATTGAAAAGCTGGAGAAGAAATGTCTGTTTGAATCGCCTGAGATACTGTGGATTGATAAAGTCCATCTCAACCGGTTGTGCGGCTGGTGTTCACCAACATTAGCGAAAACACGATTGCAGACTTGATTAGCAGCCGCAAAAAGCAAACGGTCATCAATTACCTATACCGATTCAAAGCGTTGAAGAAAATACCCAAAGGGTACAAGCCAAGTAGGTCACTATGATCATGTGGCGGTCTTACCGAAATGCCATTACTGCTGTGTTACCCCATGCTGTGATTGTCAGTTGTGCCCAGTGGGTATCGATAAGTTTCATGTTGTAAAAATGGCAAATGAAGCGGTTGAGAAAGAGCGTAAAGACCTTCGGGGTCAAATGACCGCTGGGGATGTCAAACTGCTGACGGGCAAATTTATCGGATTTTGGTTCGGATTTTCCGCTTGTTAACAAAAAATAGGTCATTTCACACACCAACTGTGTCATATCACACACTTTTCAAAAAATAAAAATATAAGATAATGATTTAACTGAACAATTAAAATGGCATGAAATTTGCTTTTTATACTGAATTAGTAGCAAATTTGTATGCCTTGCCATGAACGCCGATATTTCCGTTTTATATGCCGACTGCCAACATGATTTGTTGGGCTTTCTCACCCGTAAACTCCATTGTCCCGACACCGCCGAAGACATTGCCCATGAATCGTTCGCCATCTTGGTTCGGGCTACTAGGGAGAGCGTGATCGACCATCCCCGCCGCTTTTTGTTCAGGACAGCGGCGAACCTGGCGGTGGATTACGTCCGGCATCAAAAGGTGATCGAACGCCATCTGGAGCGGCATAACCCTAATGCTGATGCCCCCCTGACTGCATCACCGGAACAGGGCGTGTCAAAAGCCGAATGGTTAAAATTGTTGCAGGAAACTTTATTGGAATTGTCGCCCAGGACGCGAGATGTGTTCATACTAAATCGGCTGCACGGATTGAGTTACCTGGAAGTCGGCACTCATTTGGGGATCTCGGAAAGCACGGTGGAAAAGCATATTAGCAGGGGAATTCAGCATTGCCGCAACCAGCTTGGTAAGCACTTCTTGCCGCCAAGCAAAAATAAATATGGTTCTTGAGCATGTAGTGTCATGTCCCTTTTGCCACCGGAAGAAGGTTAGGATGAGAGAATAAATATACCTTTTCCTTTTTTGGTCTTCCCTTTTATGCCTTGCGGGTACATCCTAACCCTCTCCCTTTGGAGAGGGCATAAAGAGCTACATGCTGATTAGTTGAATAAATTGAGGAAATAGTCCGCAGTAAACGTCTTTACTATAACAAGCAGATTTATTGATTCAGACTTATGAAATTTTAAATTCAGTTCGCCTTGAGCTTGTCGAAAGGCAATTTGCTTCGACAAGCTCAGCCCGAACGGTTTCAAACACATTTAAGCCTGTTCAGTGGTGCGATAAATTTTGACATAAATAACGTAGCTTTGATCCGAGGCAATAACGCCACGGTTACTGCGTCTTCTGAAGCGGAGCGTAATTTCCCAGTCCGGTTTTGTAGCCCCCAATTCCATAATGACAGTGGTGTCATGGGCAAATCAGTCGGCATATCAATTTCACGGTCATAGTCTTCTAAGGTATGGTGACAGTTATGGAAAAGAACGGCATTCAAGATAATTCCCGTAAACGCATCAATCGTCAATTTGGCATCAAGCCGATAATCCTTTCCCCCCCGTTTTTTTATTATAGTCTCAGTTACTACACCCGGCGCATGAGGCTTGAATACGGCCTGAACGGTTCTAAAATACCGTTCTACCACCCCTTTGGCATCGCCCCGGTAGGGCGGGATATTTTCTATCCGTACCGAAAATGTTCGTTCCAATGACTCGATCTGGTGACCGATCAGTTCACCTCGGTCAGCCAGGATAGCGTCCGGCAATCCGGCTACCGGCCAATCCTCGAAAGATATTTCCAGCCCGTATGCCTTGCAAAAATTTACTTTATCGGTCAATGCGTTAATTAGCGCCAGCATTGCTGTGGCATAAGAAGGGTTTTCCATACCAACATAAACCCCGGCTACCATTCTACTGAACACGTCAATTACCATATAAACGACGGGGCGACCGACAATATTCTGGCGTTCACTGTTTGATACCAGATAAATATCTGCAATCGTCGCATCGATTTCAAACCGTGAACCAGGCTCCAGAACACTGGCATTCACTGTTCCGAATAATGGCCGAATATCTTTCTGATATTCAATTTTTGATGAGCGCTTTTTGATCGTTGCTACTTGATGGTACTCACGTTTATAAAAATGCTCCAATTGCCAGAATGAAGGTTTTTCTTCTTCTGGAATCTGAGGATAGTAAGCCTCATAGATTGCAGTAAATTGGCGATGGACATATTGCAGGGAATTTCCCTTTTCAGTTAGCATGTGTTTTTCAATCGCTATCCTGAATAATCGGGCAATATTTGCATCAATAACAGCCCCAATGCCGGGCTTATTGATTCTCGGCCTGCCCAATTTTTTATCTTTGGCATTCCTGGGTTTTCCTTTGCCCCCTGAGTTTTTGTAATCGGGCAATAAGGCATTCACCGTCTGGCCACGTTGCCAATATCGCCTTAGCAATCGGTAGACAGTCTGTTTTGTTGTGGAATATTCTTCGATTACCTTGGCAATCCGTGCTGAACGGACTTTGGGCAAGAAACATTGGTCATCATAAATAATGGGTTTAATTAATTGGTAATTCTGCTCAATTTTTTTCTTATTTATTGTCCCTTCTTTTGCGACCTCATAGGCAAGGTATTCAAAGGGATCAGGCTTCCTGGCTAATAACCCGTTTTCGATGGCGGCAGAAAGTTCATTATTGGCAACAATTGCAGGGAAAACACCATCCTTTAATACCGGGATCCATACAACTTCTTCGGGATAAGCAGCCAGAATCCTTAACAATTCGCCGTCAAACTCGACAACTTCATTGATTTGAAACACGTTTTGTCTCTTTGATTAAAGAAATGTCGTTAACAGTTAAATCCGAAGCAGTTAGCTTTCTGAAGGGTATGAAAATGTTGAATGTAAAATAACGGTGCGCCATCAATTGCCGAAGCTCTAACAAACACTCTCCCGCTTCCATCTCATAGGCGGTATCAAGTTTTCGGGTCAACTCGATAATGGTCTGATTTTGATTACCAATGAACTGCTTGTTATAAAAATCCAACCGATCAATCAGGACATATTCATCAATGGCTTCACGTTGGGCGGGATAAAGCCAGTTTATATTTTCAAAAACGACCTTTGGGATGTCTATTTCGGTGAGAATGAACCAGGGTATAGACTTGCTTTTCCAATAACGTCTTTCAAGTTCCAGCTTTTCGAGTGTTCTTGAGTCTTGCAGGTCACCGGCATATTTGGCTTGGATGGCAAACTTGGGAATTGTTGAATCTTGGGTATTAACAAGAAAATCAGTGCTCATGGTCTGGTTAATACCATGAATGCCCGGATGTTTGATCCCCGCTTGCTTGGCTAAAATCAGGGTTTCATCAAGTTTCAGGGGGAATTGCTCTCTGATGTCCGTGGTGGAATTGTGCCATTCCAGCACAAGGAATATCGCTAACTCGAGATCGGACAATAAATGATGTGTCGCCGGGATTTGTGACCGAAGACCCTGTGCGAACGCCCGAGAGATGCGACATCCCTGACAGTGATCCAAGGAAGATAAGAACTTCCGTGACCGGAACCCCGGCCCTCCTTGAGCCACTTGGTTTGCCTTTGTTCTAAGTTACCGTGTTTTTTACAGACATAAAAAACCACCCAGCTAGTCGCGTTAAGGCAGTCTAGCTTAAGTGGTTTCAGTATGCAACTTTATTACTTAGTATGAAACTTTATTACTTGCTGACAGCAGGTGATATTTTTATCATAACGCCTATTCTACAGTCACCGATTTTGCTAAATTTCTGGGCTGGTCTACGTCTGTACCTTTAATAACGGCGACGTGGTAGGAGAGTAGCTGCAACGGCACGGTGTAAACAATCGGCGATATTTCATTGTCCACCTGCGGAATTTTCAAGATTTGGACATTGCTATCTGGGGACGAAGACAGGGTTTCGTCCATGAATACGATGAGCTGTCCGCCGCGTGCGCTGACTTCCTGCATATTGGATTTCAGTTTTTCTAATAAGCTGTTGTTTGGGGCTACGGTGATGACGGGCATGTCGGCATCAATGAGTGCCAATGGCCCGTGTTTCAGTTCACCCGCCGGATAAGCCTCGGCATGTATGTAGGAGATTTCCTTGAGCTTTAAGGCACCTTCCATCGCAATCGGATAATGTGTACCTCTACCTAGAAATAAGGCATGTTGTTTGTCCGCGAATTGTTCCGATAAGACTTTAATTTGACCATCGAGTCGCAATACTTTTTCAATTTTTCCGGGCAAGGTGAACAATTCCGAAGTCAATTTTTTTTCCATCGCTTCGCCTAACTGAAACCGTCTCCCCATCGCTATAACCAATAACATTAAAGTGACGAGTTGGGTGGTGAAGGCTTTCGTTGAGGCGACACCGATTTCTGGACCTGCGCGAGTCATCATCACCAGGTCGGATTCCCTGATGAGCGAGCTTTCCGGCACATTGCAGATGGTGAGAGAGTGCTTGGCACCCAGTTTTTTGGCTTCCTGCAATGCCGCCAGGGTATCGGCGGTTTCACCCGACTGGGAAATAGTAACCACCAAGGTATCGGGCGCGAGTACCGGATTTCGGTAACGGAATTCACTAGCGACTTCAATGCTGCAAGGAACACGAGCGAGTTCTTCTAGCCAGTAACGGGCAACTAGACCGGCGTGGTAGCTGGTGCCGCAAGCGAGGATCAAGATGGCTTTGGTATTGTCAAATATGGTCGGGGCATTAAACCCAAAGGCATTTTCCTGCAAGCGGTTGTTGATGAAACGGCCTTCCAGGGTTTGTGATATTGCAAAGGGCTGCTCATAAATTTCTTTCAACATATAGTGCCGATATTCGCCCTTTTCGGCGGCTTCGGCAGTCAGTTGGCTTTCCTTGATGGGGCGGGTGACGATATTGTCAGCCTTATCATAGATAACCAGGTCGTTAATGCCGATGACGGCAATATCGCCATCCTCCAGGAAAATAAACCGTTGCGTGACTGGCAATAAGGCCGCGACATCCGAGGCAATGAAGTGTTCGCCGATACCAACACCAATCACCAAAGGGCTGCCTTTCCTGCACGCTATCAAGGTATCGGGATAATCTGTGCATAGGATGCCCAAGGCATACGCACCTTCCAGTTTGGCTAAGGATAGTTTGACGGCTTCGACAAAACCATCTGAAGTCTCAAGCGCATCAAATATTTGGTGGACGATAACTTCGGTATCGGTTTGCGAGGTGAACTCATAGCCGTCTTCAAGTTGCTGGCTTCTTAGCTGTTCGTGATTTTCGATGATGCCGTTATGCACGACCATCACCTTGTTCCGGCAGATATGGGGATGAGCATTTTGGGTGCTGGGTACACCATGCGTCGCCCAGCGGGTGTGTGCAATCCCGATATGTCCTGAGATTGGCTCGGCTTGCAACAGAGCCTCCAAACCTTTGACTTTGCCCAGCTCCCGCTTGCGGTAGATCTCGTTGTTATGGATAACGGCTAAACCTGCCGAATCATAACCACGATATTCGAGCCGCTTAAGCCCCTCCAGTAATATAGGGACTATGTTTCTTTGCGCGATGCCGCCGACGATTCCACACATATTATTTTTCCTTCTTTATAGGTCGTTGCCAGCCTGAAATCGAAACCTGCTTTGACCTGCTCAAGGTCAGTTGATTTTCAGGGCTGTCTTTAGTGATGGTTGAACCTGCGCCTATCGTGGCATTTTTGCCAACCGTAACGGGTGCAACCAATTGCGTGTCCGAGCCGATAAACGCACCGTCTTCAATCACCGTCCTGAATTTGTTGGCTCCGTCATAGTTGCAGGTAATCGTCCCTGCACCAATATTGACATTGCTGCCCACGGTGGTGTCACCGATATAGCTTAAATGGTTGATTTTGCTTTTTTCTGCCACCTCTGACTTTTTTATTTCCACAAAGTTGCCGATGTGAACGTTTGTACCCAAAACGGTTTCAGGGCGCAATCGAGCGAATGGTCCAATGCGGCTACCTGCACCGATGACCGCATCTTCAATCACACAATTATCAAGAATTTCTACATAGTCACCGATAACGGAATTTTTGATCCGCGTATTTGCACCTATGGTGACGTTGCTTCCTAGGGTATTTTTTCCTTCCAATATCACATTGATGTCTATTTCTATATCTTGACCTAATGACTGAAGACTACCTCTCAAATCAAACCGTGCTGGATCACGCAAGGTTACGCCTTGCTCCATTAAGCTTTCGGCTTGCTCTTTTTGGTAAACCCGTTCCAAATGGCTAAGTTGCATCCGGTTATTAACACCCATAACTTCATCTTCGGTACTTGGCTGATTGGTAATTACGCTAATATTTTGACCCACAGCCATTTCGATAATATCCGTCAAGTAATACTCACCTTGAGCATTGTTAGTTTTGATCTGGCTCAACCATGATTTTAATTTGCTACCTTTCATAGCCATAATGCCAGTATTAACTTCTTTTATTAATTTTTCGTTATCGCTGGTATCTTTTTCTTCGACAATTTTTTGTACTTGCCCTGATGTGTTCCGCACTATCCTGCCGTAACCTTTAGGATCAGTAAGCTGGACGGTGAGTAAGCCTAGCGATTCGTCACTCACGTTTGCCAATAACGCCTGTACGGTAGTCAATTTTAGTAAAGGTACGTCTCCATACAGTATCAATACAGTATCAGTATCACCGATCTGGTCGGCGACTTGCTGTACCGCGTGACCTGTACCAAGCTGTTGTTTTTGCTCTATCCAAGTGGCTTCTAGCTGATTTAGGCTTTCCCTGACCAATTCACCGCCATGACCATAAACAATCTTGATCTTATTGTCGGGCAATTGTTTACTCATATCGTAAACATGCTCCAATAGTGAGCGGTCGGCTATTTTGTGCAGGATTTTGGGGGTTTCCGAGCACATTCGTGTGCCTTTGCCAGCGGCCAGAATGATTGTCGTTAATTTCATTTCTAATACCTAAAAGCTGATGGTTGAAAACTTTTGAACGCAAGAGGCCATAATAATAGCTTTTCATAAACAAAAAAGCCCGTCAGTATATTCCATACTAACGGGCTAATGTTCATTTTGACGTGGTGAGAAATAACGTTTAACCCCCGCGCTTTCTTAGTCTGTCCAATGTCCTTAATTGCATGATAGCCTCCGCCAATTTCGCTTGAGCGGTTACGTAATCTATTTTACCGGACTTGTCTGCCAAGGCTTCTTCTGCTCTTATTTTCGCTTCGATGGCGGCGGCTTCATCTATGTCTTTTGCCCGAATTGCCGTATCCGCCAACACAGTCACTAAATGCGGCTGCACTTCCAGCATTCCACCGGAAACGTAGAAAGGGTAACTTTCTGTTTCGCTGACTTTAACGCGCACTTCGCCGGGTTTTAAACGGGTGATAAACGGCGCGTGCCGAGGCGAAATACCGACTTCGCCCAGTTCAGCAGGTGCAAATACCATTTCCGCTAAGCCAGAAAAGATTTCCTTTTCTGCACTAACGATGTCTACATGTACGGTCATGACCATAATTTTCTCTGTGGTGCGTCAGCTTATTTCATGTTCTTGGCTTTTTCCAGCACTTCTTCTATCGTGCCGACCATGTAAAACGCTTGCTCAGGAATAGCATCATATTCCCCATCAATAATACCTTTAAATCCTGCGATGGTATCTTTCAAGGAAACATACTTTCCTGGCGATCCGGTAAACACTTCAGCAACAAAGAACGGTTGCGACAAGAATCGTTGCATTTTACGCGCCCTGGATACAGTTAACTTATCCTCTTCGGAAAGCTCATCCATACCAAGAATAGCAATAATATCGCGAAGCTCTTTATACCGTTGCAAAATGCCTTGCACTTTACGGGCAACATCATAATGCTCTTGACCAATGACCAGTGGATCTAACTGACGGCTGGTAGAATCTAAAGGATCAATCGCGGGGTAAATACCTAACTCAGCGATTTGTCGGGACAATACCACGGTCGCATCCAAATGCGCGAATGTTGTTGCTGGCGAAGGGTCGGTCAAATCGTCGGCTGGTACGTAAACCGCTTGGATTGATGTGATAGATCCTGTCTTGGTTGAAGTAATACGTTCTTGCAACACCCCCATTTCTTCCGCAAGTGTCGGTTGATAACCTACCGCAGAAGGCATACGGCCTAATAACGCAGATACTTCCGTTCCTGCCAGTGTATAACGGTAAATATTGTCCACGAAGAACAACACGTCACGGCCTTCGTCACGGAAATATTCCGCCATTGTCAAACCGGTCAATGCGACACGTAGTCTGTTTCCAGGTGGCTCGTTCATCTGTCCGTAAACCAGCGATACTTTGTCGATTACGTTGGAGTCGGTCATTTCGTGGTAGAAGTCATTCCCTTCACGAGTACGTTCACCGACACCCGCAAACACGGAATAACCGCTGTGTTCGATAGCTATATTACGGATAAGCTCCATCATGTTGACGGTTTTGCCTACACCGGCACCACCGAACAAGCCGACTTTACCGCCTTTAGTGAAAGGGCAAACTAAGTCGATAACCTTGATTCCGGTTTCCAGCAATTCATTGGCTGCCGCTTGGTCAGCATAACTCGGTGCTTCCCGATGTATGCCCCATTTGACTTTTTCGCCAATCGGGCCTTTTTCGTCTATCGGTTGACCCAACACGTTCATGATACGTCCTAAGGTTTCTTTACCCACTGGCACGGCAATCGGCGCTTTGGTGTTGCTTACGGACAGTCCACGGCTTAAGCCGTCTGTACTACCCATAGCGATAGTCCTTACGACACCATCACCTAATTGTTGCTGGACTTCCAGCACCAAGTCTTTACCTTCTACGTTTAACGCATCATAAACCTTAGGCATATCTTCGCGTGAAAACTCCACGTCAACAACCGCACCTATGATCTGAACGACTTTACCCAAACTCATTGAGTTATCCTCTTAAATAATAATTCGCTTAGCTTAATGCTCTAAACCGCTGCCGCACCGGCCACGATTTCTGAAATTTCCTGAGTGATAGCGGCTTGCCGTGCCTTGTTGTAAATCAGTTGCAATTCTTTGATAAGATTTCCGGCATTATCGGAAGCACTCTTCATCGCCACCATTCGTGCCGCTTGCTCACAGGCATTATTTTCTACTAACCCTTGGTAAACGATGGATTCTATATATCTGGTCAGCAAATGGTCGAGGACTTCTTTGGCATCTGGTTCATAAATATAATCCCAGTGTCCACCCAAGGTTTCTTCGATTTCATCGGCAACAACAGGTAACATTCTATTGACGGTTGGTTGCTGCGTCATGGTGTTGACGAATTCGTTATTAACGACATATAGCTCGTCGATACGACCTTCGGCATAAGCATCTAACATGATCTTGATAATACCGACAATATCATTCAAGTGCGGCGCATCACCCAGCTTGACGACTTGCCCAACCAAATGGGTTTTCAAGTTGCCAAAGAAACCGGACGCTTTTGTGCCTATGGTGCAGACATCGACTTCGATCCCAGCTTTTTCCCACCCTATTAAGTAGGTCAAGGCTTTTCTGAAGAGGTTTGCATTCAGCCCACCGCACAAACCCCTGTCCGAGCTAACGACGATAATTCCCACACGCTTAATTTCACGTTGAACGAGAAAGCCGTGCTTATATTCAGGATTGGCATGTGCCAAATGCTTGATAATCTGACCAATTCTTTTTGAATAAGGCCGCGTCGCTTGCATCCTGTCTTTGGTTTTACGCATTTTACTGGCCGCAACCATTTCCATGGCACGCGTGATTTTTTGCGTATTTTTAATACTGGCGATCTTACTTCGTATTTCTTTACCAACAGCCATTAGAAACCCTTGTTACCAACTGTGCGTTTTAACGAAAGATTCAATAGCGGTCTTCATGCCTTGCTTAATATCATCTGAAAAATCGCCCGTCGTATTGATGGTGTCCATCAAGGCGGCATGTTCTGATTTCATGTAAGACAATAGTGATGCTTCAAAGGCTAGGACTTTGTTGACTTCCACGGCATCCAAAAAGCCTTCGTTGGCGGCAAATAGTGATACTGCCATTTGGGCAACCGACATAGGTGAATACTGGTTTTGCTTCATCAATTCAGTGACGCGTTGACCGCGCTCAATCTGTTTGCGTGTGCTTTCATCCAAGTCAGATGCAAATTGCGCGAATGCCGCTAACTCACGGTATTGCGCCAAATCCAGACGCGTTCCACCGCCCAGTTTTTTGATAATCTTGGTTTGTGCAGCACCACCGACACGGGAAACTGATAAGCCAGCATTTACGGCGGGACGAATACCTGAGTTAAACAGGTTGCTTTCCAGGAAGATCTGTCCGTCCGTAATTGAAATCACGTTGGTAGGTACGAAAGCCGACACGTCACCACCTTGGGTTTCGATGATGGGTAAAGCAGTGAGCGATCCGGTCTTTCCTTTCACTTTTCCGCCCGTCAGTTTTTCAACTTCTGCGGCGTTGATGCGGGAAGCCCGTTCCAGCAAACGGGAGTGCAAATAAAATACGTCACCTGGATACGCTTCACGGCCTGGCGGACGGCGGAGCAGTAATGATACTTGACGATAAGCCCAGGCTTGTTTGGTCAAATCATCGTAAATAATGAGTGCGTCTTCGCCGCAATCCCTGAAGTATTCGCCCATTGAGCAACCCGTGTAAGGCGCAATAAACTGCAATGCAGCAGATTCGGAAGCAGAAGCCACGACAACAATGGTATGTTCCATTGCGCCATGTTCTTCTAGCTTGCGTACCACGTTTGCAATGGATGAACGTTTTTGACCAATAGCCACGTAGATACATTTAATGCCTGTACCTTTTTGGTTAATGATGGCATCAATAGCAATAGCAGTTTTTCCAGTTTGGCGGTCACCGATAATCAATTCGCGCTGGCCTCTACCAATTGGGATCATCGCATCAATTGATTTCAATCCTGTCTGAACTGGCTGGTCTACTGATTGCCGGGCAATTACGCCAGGGGCAATTTTTTCTATAGGTGCAGTTTCAGTGGTGGCGATAGCGCCTTTACCATCTATGGGATTACCCAAAGCATCAACAACGCGACCTAATAATGCCCGTCCAATGGGAACTTCTAAAATTTTGCCTGTGCATTTGACGGTATCGCCTTCTGAAATGTGCTGATAAGCACCCAGGACGACCGCACCGACGGAATCCCTTTCCAGGTTAAGCGCCATACCGAAGGCATTGCCTGGAAACTCCAGCATTTCGCCCTGCATGGCTTGGGACAGACCATGAATTCTCACGATACCATCGGTCACACTGACAACAGTGCCTTCGGTGTGGGATTCTGCGCTAAGATCGAAGTTTTCGATCTTCTTTTTTATCAGATCACTGATTTCAGATGGATTTAATTGCATGTTCTATTTCTCACTCTTACAGTAGAGCCTTTTGCAAATTTTGGAGTTGACCCCTAACGGAACCATCAATAACACGGTCGCCAGCACGCACCAGGACACCGCCTATTAATGATTTATCCAAGGTCACATTCATGTGAACTTTTTTGCTTAATGTTTTTTCCAAGGTTTCAGCAAACTTTTGTTGCGACTCTTTGGTAAAATCGAAAGCGGTTAACACTTCGACGGCAATATAACCTTCATCTTCGGCCTTTTGTTCTTCAAAAAGTTTGGCGATGTCAGGCAATAAAGCCAGTCTATTATTTTGTACTAACAATTGCAGGAAATTGACACCTTCGTTGTCGATTTGTCCTTTGCTAACATCAAGTAACAGCTCGGTAAGCCTGTCTTTCTTGACTTTCGGATTATTGACCAACACCGATATTTCTTTGCTGCCAATAACTGCTGACAGAAAGGCCAAGTTTTCGGACCACTTTGCAGCGGAGACGGTTTCCTTGGCTCGCTTAAATACTGCAGAAGCATAGGGTCTCGCTAAGGTCGCCAATTCACTCATGTTTTAACCTTCTTATAACCTATTTGAGATTTTATTCACAATCTCTTGGTGTTTGGTTTTGTCGATTTCCGCAACCAAAATTTGTTCTGCTGCGGCAACGGCCAAGGCTGCAACTTCTTTACGTAAGGTTTCCTTACTGTGTTGTACTTCTTGATCTATCTGCGCTTTTGCTGCAAGAATCAAGCGGTCGCCTTCTTTTTTGGCAGTGTTTTTGGATTCTTCAACGATCTCGTTAGCTTGCCTTTGTGCCAAACTTACAATATCAGATGATTGGTCTTTAGCGGTTTTTAAAAGCCCTTTGGCTTTTTGTTCCGCCAACAGCATATCTTCGTGACCTTTTTCAGCCGCTGCCAAACCATCAGCAATCTTCTTTTTACGTTCTTCTAAAGCGGTAAATAATACCGGCCAGACATACTCCATTACAAACCAAACAAGGAGCGCAAACGTAATGATCTGACCAATCAGAGTAATATTGATACTCATGAACTGTTCCTCGCGTGACTGTTATTAAAAAATCTTAGCCCACAGCAGCAGCCTGTACCGCTGACAAGAATGGGTTCGCAAAGGTGAAGAACAGTGCCAAACCAACACCGATCATAGTTACCGCATCCAGCAGACCAGCAACGATGAACATTTTGACCTGTAACATCGGTACCATTTCTGGTTGACGTGCCGCGCCTTCTAGGAATTTTCCGCCCAATAGACCAAAGCCGATAGCGGTTCCCAACGCGCCCATACCCAAAACCAGACCGACAGCAATCGCAGTCATACCTTGTACATCGGCGATTAATTTAGCAATTTCCATGACAACTCCAAACGTAGTGTAATTAAAAGTAAGTTATAAATAGTTAATGGGCTTCTTCGTGCGCCATACTCAGGTAGACAATCGTCAATACCATGAAGATAAAGGCCTGCAACGTGATAATTAATATATGAAATATGGCCCAAGGTAAGCTCAATACAGGCTGGAGATACGCAGGCAATAAAGCAATCAACATAAATATCAATTCACCTGCATACAGGTTACCAAATAACCGAAGTGCAAGTGAAATCGGCTTCGCCAGATATTCGACAAAGTTAAGCAGTAGGTTAAAAGGGATCAACAACCAGTGGTTAAATGGGTGAAACAACAATTCCTTGGAAAAATTCCACAAGCCTTTGATTTTCAAATTGTAAAAAATAATCAGGCAGAATACTGATATGGATAAGGCGAAAGTTGCGTTTAAATCGGTACTTGGCACTACGCGCAAATATGGGATGCCCATAACCGAACCAATAGCTGGCAACAGGTCTATAGGGAACAAATCCATGAAGTTGAACAGAAAAACCCAGCAAAAAATGGTCAGGGCGAGCGGTGCAATCAGTTTGCTATGCCCATGAAAGCTGTCTTTGACTTGGGTATCAACGAATTCGACCATCATTTCGACGAAATTTTGCACAAGGCCAGGAACTTCGGTCGTGGCATTTTCTGCCGCTTTCTTGAAGAACCAAACAAATAGCCCACCTAATACAGCCGAAAAAAACAGGGTGTCCAGGTGTAATGTCCAAAATCCCTCACCCACGCTTAGTGGGGTCAAGTGATGGATGATATAACCGGTTGCACCTTCTGCGGCGTGAGCTTCGGTAGCCATTGTTCCTCTCAAAAAATATTCAGCGCAGCCTGATTAAATTCACTGCATCTTAATTAAACTCAACGCAGCCCTTTAAATTCACTGCAATAAGAGCGCAAACCAAAAAACCGATAAGGCAGCGACATAACCTGCCATCAACGGTAAAATTTCAATGTTTGGGATTTGAAAAATCAACATGAACAGCGCCACTGTCAGCAACAGCTTTACTGATTCACCCACGTAAAAAGACCGTAAAATCTTTCTCGCGTCTTGCTCCGCCGATCCAGCTACGCGTAGCGCAAAATACAGGTTTGGAACGAAGGCTGTGAACCCGCCTATGGTTGCTGAGAAGGCTTTTTGCCAACCTCCAACACCAAAACCTAAGCTAACTACCGCGATTATCAATATTTGATAACCCAGGATTTTAGCGACAGTAGATGAACCTCTAGCTGCCACAAAACCTCCAAATACATTAGTCCGAGGATTATATCTGTCAGGACGCACTAAATCAAGGTGGATAAGCTAACAAGTGAATGCAACGCTGAGTTTTTAACCGCTTTCCGAAAACTAACTCGGCTTTAAAAAAATTGAGGTCTTTCAATTGCGCTTATATCACCCTTGATTAAGCACTTTCAATTAACCAACAACTAACTATCGTTAATCTGCATTCCCTTAATCATCATCATCAATTCACTTCTTTGCTTCTTAAGCGGCTCAATCTCTGCTTCAAGCGCGGCAATATTTTCGGCTACCGTACCTTTAGATTCGTTCATCTTCTTCAGCATTTGTAAACGATTTTCGATTTGTTTCTTGTGGTCTTTAATTTGGTGCATTAATGGTGTCAATACACCATTGCTCCAAGCCCCTGCATCAGCATGTGCCTGCCTGAGTATGTTCCTAGCCTTTGCAATCAAGGTGCTATATAGCCTGTTGATTACAACACTTTGCTCAGTCATTGTCGTCTTGGCGCTGACTCGGAAAGTTTCGCCTTCCGCGAACACTTGTTCTAGCTCAAACTGGTATTGTTTAATCGAAAATAGCTGAGGCTCTATCTCTTTAAAGCCATATTCATCATGGAATTTTTTGTGTATCGCTTTTACTAAACGGCGGGTTTCGTTGGTAATATCGACCGAATCTTGGAGCAAATCACGCAAATCATCAAACAATTTGCGGATACTTTGTTTCATGCCGTAAGTCGTCAGGCTTTTCGACATATCATGCTTGGTATTTTTGATGATAGCATCAATTCTTTCCTTGGAGAAAGAATCAATCAGCATCTTAGCCTGAACATTAAATACGCGGCGACTGGCCTGGAAGTTTTCAATGTTGGACATATACAGATTTTGCCGATCACGGGTTTCCGCCATCAACTTACCCGTCATATCCTGATTTTGGAAGTCAATTTTCTTGAATTCCTCAAGTTGTGAGATTCCGTTTGCCAGTGACGATTCCGTTAAACTTAATGATTCATTGACCAAAAAGCCAATGTCTCTGGTAACGGTTTCCATCAGGATATTGCGCCGTTGTTTGACGATATCCTCCGCTAGATAAGTCTCTAATAACGAAATCCTGCTTCTTTCCAGCAAGGCTTTATCTTTTTTAACTTTGGCAAGCAACGCTTGCTTAGCAGATACGGGAAAAATCGCCCCTTCTTCAATTTTTAAGGTGGTTGCGGAGGTTTTAACTTGTGACTGGATCGATGCTTGATAACCCGTATCACCTGACAAATCATCCCACATAGAATCGATTTTGTTCATTACCACAGCCAAACCGCGCTTGCTACCACCACGGGCATGACATACGTGGTTACGCCACATATCCATATCACTTTTGGTAACACCCGTATCTGCGGCAATGACAAACACGATGGCTTGAGCGCTGGGTAACATACTTAAGGTCAGCTCAGGTTCTGCTCCTAAGGCATTCAAACCAGGGGTATCGAGGATGGTTAAGCCTTCTTTTAATAGCGGATGGGGGAAGCTGATGATGGCATGCCGCCAGCAAGGAACCTCCACTTTTTCTGGATTGATAATACCCTGCTCGGCGGCCTCACGTTCATTCCATAAGCCCAGCTTATCAGCAAGATCACGGTCAACCATTTTTGTGGCTACCAAAGCTTTGAAAGCTTCCTGCATTTGCGCGGGAGAGTTAAAATCTAAATCAATTTGTTTCCATCTTTCGGGCGTATTTTTAAACTCCGCCATAGAAATATCTTCAAGCCGACTTTCAATTTCTAACAAGCGGATATAGTCACCGCCTTCTACATCGTGAAAGAGTTCAGTTGGCGACATGGTCGTACGCCCAGGCGAAGACGGCAACAGCCTAAGACCTGTTTCAGCAAAAAACAAAGCATTAATAAGTTCGCTTTTACCGCGCGAAAATTCTGCAACGAAAGCTAGTGTGATACGGTCTTGTTGCAGACCACTAAGCACATTCAGAATGGTGTTGTTACTGTGGGGATCGTTCACATCGTAGCGTATACGCCACTGATGATACATTTCTATACCCTGTATCAACTTTGCTCGCCATAGCGAGTACTCGTGCATTTGCTCTTTAAATTCCATATTACTCATGGCAAGCCCTTGGTTTCTGACATGGTTTTATAAGTAAGGATAGTCAAATTATCAGCTATATTATTTCCCGCTAATTGTAGACTATATCCGTGGAACTGTAAGTTTTAGTAAGCTTATTTTTGATAATTGTTTAACATTAAACGCCATACTGCTTTCGATACTGAAGTATTGCGTCCAATTGGCTACCCGCATGGGTTTCAATGTAGTCGATAATATTTTCCAGTGTAATAATCGCTAGCACAGGAATTTTAAAGCATTCCGTTACTTCCTGAATAGCAGAAAGTCGGTTTTGCGCCTTTTCCTGCCTGTCCAACGCGATCAAAACACCTGCTGGCACAGCACCCGCCCGTAAAATAATATCGACGGATTCTCTAACTGAGGTACCGGCAGTTATGACATCATCAACTATTAACACTCTGCCTTGTAAGCTGGAACCCACTAAATCACCGCCTTCACCGTGATCTTTTGCTTCTTTGCGATTAAATGCAAAAGGAATGTCGCAAGCTGTTATTTGTGAGTAGGCAATAGCAGTTGCAGTCACCAATGGAATGCCTTTATAGGCTGGCCCGTACATAATATCGGGCTTTACATCCGACTGTATGAGTGCCTGGGCATAGAACTCGCCCAACTTGTTCAATTTTGCACCGGTGTTAAACAGTCCTGTGTTGAAAAAATACGGGCTAATTCGACCTGATTTTAACTGAAATTCACCGAATTTCAGTACGCCGCAGTCCAGTGCGTATGCAATAAATTCTTTTTGATAGTTGTGCATTAAGGTTATTGTCCAGTTGTGTGCCATTGGATTATATATAACACACCAAATCACTACTAGAGGGATCGGTACTACTCAGGAAATAGATTGCAATGATTGGAATATATATCCTGATGCAACTTGCAATAGATGAGCGCACTAGGTTGTAAACCTCAAAATGACAATACTAGGGGAACTTGTGGTGACGTACTTGTAAAAGTATTTGGTGTATTATCCGCTGATAAAATGAGCATGGAAGTGAGATACAATTACCAAACGGTAGTATTTTCCGACAATATTTGTAGTACAGATCTTCGTTTCTATTGTAGCCACGATTCTGTATTTACTGGTACATTGCATAGGGTGAAGTAATAAATTTAACGAAAAAAAACCCTTAATTGGAGCTTTTTTGCCCTAAAGCCAGGCTTTATAGTTCCCACTGGCGTGGGAATGAACACTGTCCCTAGCGGTCATTCCCACGCCGCAACGTCACTGCCGTTATAAGCGTTGAGATCCCTTTCACCTGGAGTACAAACCTAGGTTTGCACTTCGCCATTCGCTGTTTGGAATCAAAAAACAGGTTTTTTGACTCCGTACTTCTCAACTTTATCGTTCTCCTAGGTCAGACGGCTTGTTGCCCGTCTGGTTTACTTTTCAAGAGTGACCGTTTAATCCGCCAACTGCTGTATCCCATCCAGCAACCACTTGGTTTGCTTAGGATTATTGGGCTTAACAAAATGCCAAACTTCCCGCACTTGTCCGGCTTGGGCTTCGCGGTCTTCGCGCATGACGGTGTCGAATAGGACGACGGCTTCGATTTCGTTGCCGATTTCGCGCACTTCCAGTATTTCGGCTTCTAATTTCAGGATGTCAGTGTGGTTTTCTTCGGTTGATGCGTTGATTTGGTCTTGTATTTCGGCGAAAACTTTATCGGTGGTTAAACCTCTGATTTCAGCCAAATCGCGCTCATCCCAGGCTTTCTGCAAGTTTTTGTAAGCGATTTTTGCGCCAGCCAGGAAACCTTGTTCATCAAAACCTGCGGGTATGACGTAAGTGTTGAAACCTGCATCTTGTTGAACGCTTTGGTCTGACAATTCAGCCGATTTTTTGTTTTTATCAAACAATATGTCAGTATTAAAGCCTGTCGAGCTGTTTTGTGCCGATGGGTCAGGGTGTTGTTGGTAGCTGGAAGACTTATCTTGATAACTATCATGAGTGCTTCTGCCGCTAGTTTGACCAAAGATAGGTTGTTGTGCAGATGCCTTACGTGCCGCAAACATTCTGTAGAGGAAAAACGCAATGCCGCCAAAAACCAGCATATCCATAAAGTTAAGGCCATGAAAGCCGCCGCCCATAAACATCGAGCCTAATAAACCGCCGATAGCCAAACCGCCCAACATGCCCATCAGCCCACGATTAGCCCAGCTTGGACGCGCCGCTGCTGGCGATTGTTTGCCTGCTTGTTGTTGAGTGGCTGACCGCGTTGGGGCTGCCGAGCGTTGGTAAGGTGCGCTGTAGGATGACCTGCCACCGAACGAGCTGCCGCCTCCGAAACGTCTGGCTTCTGCGTCGTTTAAGCCAGCAAAAACCAAAAACAGTGAAAGTAACGCGCTAAAGAGTATGCCAGTTTGGATTTTCATAATTTCCTCAAAGTTAAATCGAGCAACACTAAGATGGGGGAGATGGGTAAAAGTTTCAAGTTGTTAATTATCAATATATAGAATACCATTTATCCATGGTACTCGTTCTCCGTAAATCCCTTATTATCATGTTGGCAATGCTGCAATTGTTTGCGCCATTGGTTCATGCACATACGGGCGATAAAAATTTCAATCAGGGTTTCCATATACCAGGCCTTGAGTCATACCGTACAAACCAAGATGCCCCTGTTATTCAGAATGTCAATGTCGCTTGGGATTCCGAGGGCTTGCTGATTGTAGTTGATGCAGGAATCAAAAATCCGCAGGATCTTTTCGTCGAGAGCGCAGATCATTTCTTTGCCTTGCTGCCATCCCATCAATTCCAGATAGCCGCGTTGCCCGAAAGCGACAACAACTTTTCGCCGCAACGGCAGTCATTCAGTTTCCGAAGACACCTTTCCACACTATCCCCACGCGCACCTCCCCCTCAATAAGCTACGCTTTATTTAGTCCTGAATAGGACATTTTGCTTTTCGTTTAAAAATAAGCGGTTTCCCGCATTGAGCTTGCCTATGTTTGCTATAAAACTTTGTACAAGGGCTTTGGTCGTGTTTTTGCTGTTCGCAACTGTTGCAGTTGCAGAACAACCTAAGCCCACTGTTGCCCATAATGACCCCATAGAAGTCGATAACTCGCTGACCTTAGCCAAAGTTGTTGAACTGACTATGGAAAAATTTCCTGATATGGCCTGGTTGAAATCCCTGGAAGAAGAGGCGACGGCTATTAAGCAACGCGGGGAAAGCTGGACGGCAGGTGCATCCCAAGCAGGTCTACGCTTTCAAGAAGCGACCAGCGGAACGTTGCACTATATCGACGCGACGGTGCAAGTGCCATTATGGAATTTGGGTCAGCGCGATGCTGAGAGAGAACGCGGCATCAAGGCTGAAAACAGCGCCGACTTGCAATCTGTGGCAACTAAGTTACGTATTGCTGGATTGGTAAGGGGTGCGCTCTGGGATATGGAATTACAACAAGTCCGCTACGAGCAAGCCCGTGCGGAAATAAATGTCTTTGAGCAGTTGTTGTCCAAAGTGGAACGACGGGTTGAATTGGGCGATCTTCCCAGGGCTGATGTTTTGCTCGCACAATCCGAACTTTTGCAGAAACTCTCAATTCTCACGCAAGCTGAAGCCGAACTTATGCACGCCCGCAAACGGTATGCAAGTATTACCCAGCTCACCAAAGTTCCAGCTGCGTACCAGGAAAAGCTGGTTAATTTAAAGAAAATTGAGTTTAGCCACCCGGCCTTCGTGGCTATCAACAGCCAGATCGAACGTAAACAATCAGAAATAAAGGCGCTCAAATTGGTGGGTTCAGGACAAACCAATCTAACAGTCGGGGTCAATAGTGATCGAGGCAGTAACAAGGATCCACGCACCAATGACACCGAGAGCTTCAACATAGGCGTAAACATTCCTTTTGGCGGTTCAGAACACCTACAGCCGCAAATTGCAGCACTTAATGTCGAGCTTAACCGATTAATAGCCGACCGCGAACAGTTTTACAGGGATTTGGAACTTGCCCACCATGAGGCGGAACACAATCTGGAAGTCAATGAGGCAGAGCTTGAAATTGCCAATGAACTGAAGCGGGTTGCTGAAGAACATTTGGGCATGATGCAGCTGAGTTTTTCCGTCGGAGAGATTAATTTGATGGATCTGTTGAAAACACAATCCAGGACGCAACAAGCGGTTTTGAGTGCAAAAGAACGGGCAATCATGTTGGAACGCGATATTGCGCTCTATAACCAGGCAGTAGGAGTGTTGCCATGAATAAGTTTAAAAGTTTGCTGTTGCTTACAACATTAGGGTTGTTTGGCATTAGCCCTATTTCCTGGGCAGAGGGTAATTTCATCCAGCTAACACAGCAACAGTTTGATAATATTGGCATAAAACTTAGCAAGTTAGCACCTGCCAGTCATATTCCGTTATTCACAGCGCCGGCGAAAGTAGTCGTTCCTCCTGCCCATGAATTTATTGTCAGCACTTCGCAAGCAGGATTAGTCATCAAAATGAATGCTTCGGTAGGCGATAAGGTCGAAAAAGGCGAGGTTTTAGGGCTAATTAACAGCCCTGATTTGCTGACTTTGCAAGGAAATTATCTGAAAACCGTTGGCGCTTTGAAACTGGCTTCCGCTACCTATAACCGGGATAAAAAATTACTTAAAGAAGGTGTCATTTCTGGGAGGAGCGAACAAGAAGCGTTTAGCTTGTATAACGCGGCGATGATAGAAGCAAATGAGGCAAAACAATTGCTGCAACTTGCCGGATTGACGGCTGCTGATGTCAAACAGCTAGATAGCACAGGTCGTTTGGTCAGCCAGATCAGTATAAGATCACCGATAACTGGCAGGGTGATTGAACGCATGGCGGTTTCCGGTACGCATGTAGATCCCATGTCACCGCTGTATCGCGTAGCCAACCTTGATGAGCTTTGGCTGGAAATCAACATTCCTCAAGATTACATCGACGACATAAAAATCGGCGATAAAGTGCAGGTGGAAAACACGTTGGTTGAGGCCGAAATTAAGGTGTTGGGACAAAGTGTCAATCCAGAAAACCAAACGATCCTGTCCAGGGCTGTCATCAGGGATAACCCGTCATCAGTCCGTATCGGACAAAAAGTAACAATCCAACATCTCCAAACCAGCGACGCTGAAACCTATCTGCTACCCGATGCTGCTATTGCCCACAATGACGGCAAAACTTACGTTTTCATCAGGGATAAAGGCGGTTTCAAGATTAGTCCGGTCACCATATTGGGTAAACAATCAGACGGTTCGGTCGTTACTGGCAATTTTTCTGGAAACGAGGAAATCGCCATGAATAACGCGGTTGCGCTCAAAGCAAATTGGTTGGGTTTAGGGAGTGGTGAATAATGGCGGGGCTAATACGTTTTGCGCTCAGTCAGCGCATACTCATCCTGTTAGCTGTATTTCTACTGGCAGGAGGAGGTTATTATGCGTTCAAAAATATCCCTATCGACGCGTTCCCTGAAGTTTCGCCCACACAGGTAAAAATTATCGTCAAAGCACCCGGCATGACGCCGGAAGAGGTTGAGGCCAGGATTACTGCGCCGATCGAAGTTGATTTGCTGGGCATTTCGCACCAAACCATGCTGCGTTCTATCGCCAAATATGCGTTGACTGACATCACCGTTGATTTTGAAGAAGGCACCGATATTTTTTGGGCGCGTCAGCAGATTGCCGAACGCTTGAATACCTTATGGGGCGATTTACCGTCTGGCGTGAGCGGTGGTATTGCACCGATGACCACGCCGTTGGGGGAAATGTTCATGTTTTCCATTGAAGGTGCTGGTTTAAGCCTCATGGAAAAGCGTGATTTGTTGGACTGGGTTATCCGACCTGCTCTTAGGACTGTTCCAGGTGTTGCCGATGTGAATTCATTGGGTGGTACGGTCAGAAGCTTTGTCGTGATGCCAGATAATGCACGTTTGGCAGCGCGTGGGATTAACATGGACAAGTTAATTAGTGCGTTACAAACCAATAACCGTAATGATGGCGCAGGGCGCATGACCGAGGGCGAAGAAGCGTTGATCGTCCGCGCCGAAGGCCGCATTAAAACCTTGGAAGATGTCAAAGCCATCGTGGTCGATAGCAATCAGGGCATGTCGATTACCGTCGGCGATGTGGCCGATGTTTCCATCGGTGCTTTGACCCGTTACGGTGCGGTCAGTAAAGACGGCAAAGGTGAAGCGGTCACAGGTTTGGTGTTGAGTCTTCGTGGCGCAAATGCTCGGCAGACTATCGTCGGTATCGAGGAAAAATTGGCAGAAATCACCCCAGGTTTTCCTGAAGGCGTAAAGGTCAAGGTTTTTTATAATCGTGGCGACCTCGTGGATAAGGCGGTCGATACCGTATTCCATGCACTCATGGAAGCCATCGTGCTGGTGGTTATCCTGCTGATCTTGTTTTTGGGTAACCTGCGGGCTGCTCTTACCGTCGCCTTAGCATTACCGATGGCGGCGATGGTGACATTTATACTGATGAAGTTTACCGGCATGTCAGCAAACTTGATGAGCCTCGGTGGCTTGGCGATAGCGATTGGTATGCTGGTCGATGCGGCGGTGGTCGTGGTCGAAAATATTATTACCCATTTGGCACATAAGGAAAAAGCCGAGCGCTTGCCGCGTTTGCATGTCATCTACCGCGCCACGCGGGAAGTGGCGGTGCCGGTGACTTCAGGTATTTTGATTATCATCATCGTGTTTCTGCCTTTGCTGACCTTGCAAGGCTTGGAAGGTAAGTTGTTTACCCCTGTAGCGTTAACGATTGTGTATGCGCTGGGCGGATCCCTAATTTTATCGTTAAGCGTGATTCCCGTGCTGGCTTCGTTTTTGCTCAAGGAAGTCACACACGAGGAACCGTGGTTGCCGCGTAAGTTACTGGGTCTTTACCAACCTGCCCTACTTTGGTGTCTTGAGAACAGCAAAAAGCTCTACTTCATTGCAGGTGGATTGTTGGTTGTGACCGCTTTAGTCTTTACCCAGATCGGTAGCACCTTTATGCCAACGATGGACGAAGGCGATATCATTGTTCAGGTCGAAAAATTACCGTCGATTACCTTGGAACAATCGGTTGCTTTGGATGGGCAGATACAAAAAATGCTGCTAAGGGAAATTCCAGAAATCACCACGGTTGTTGCACGGGTAGGTTCTGATGAGTTGGGGTTGGACCCGATGGGGCTTAATGAAACCGACACATTTTTGGTGCTTAAACCCAAAGCCGAATGGCAAGTTTCTTCAAAAGAAGCGTTAATTGAAAAAATTCGCGCTGTCATGGAACAAATGCCAGGAATTTCCTTCGGCTTTACCCAGCCTATAGAAATGCGGGTTTCCGAGATGTTGACGGGTACAAGGGGCGATTTAGCGGTTAAATTATTCGGCGCTGATCTTGCCGTACTGGAAGAGAAAGCCAATGAAATCGTCGAGATATTGAAGCATATCCAAGGCTCAAGTGACGTATTCGTCAAACAAAACAGCGGTATGCAATTCCTGCAAGTGACTATAGATAGGTCAGCGGCAGGTCGTCTTGGCTTGGATGGTGATAGCATCGAAAACCTGTTACGGGCGCAAATTGAAGGGCTGCAACTGGGCGTAGTGCAGGAAGGCATTAAGCGTACGCCCCTAATCGTACGTGGCAACAGCACCATAGCCAGTTTTGATAACCTGCAAATCACCTTGCCTAATGGCAGCCATGTGCCTATCACTGCAATCGCCCATTTGAAAAAGGTGGAAGGTGTGGTTTCCATAGGGCGGGAACATGGACAGCGGTTTACCGTCATTCGCAGCAATGTCGAAGGACGGGATTTGGTCGGTTTTGTGGAAGAAGCCAAGCAAGCCGTCGCCGAAAAAGTCAAACTGCCCACGGGTTATACCGTTGCATTCGGTGGTCAATTCGAAAACCAGCAACGTGCGGCAGCTACGTTGTCGTTGGTTATTCCGGTTGCACTGGGGTTGATTTTTCTGTTGTTGTTTTCAACTTTTGGTTCGATGCGACAAGCGCTATTGGTGCTTTCCAACATTCCTTTAGCGATGGTCGGTGGTGTTTTTGCCTTGTGGTTGTCGGGCGAATACCTGTCCGTACCTGCCTCGGTTGGTTTTATCGCGCTGTTAGGGATTGCCGTGTTGAATGGCGTGATGATGGTCAGCTATTTCAACCAGCTTTTGGTAACAGGTATGGACATTGCTAAAGTGGTTGTCCTGGGTTCTACAAGGCGATTACGCCCGGTCATGATGACTGCCAGTATCGCCGCATTCGGCTTAATCCCCTTGCTATTTGCCACCGGCCCAGGCTCGGAAATTCAACGGCCTTTGGCAATCGTAGTCATTGGCGGATTAGTGTCTTCTACTTTTCTTACCTTATTTTTATTGCCTATCCTGTTTAAACGGTTTGGCCTAGCCAAGGTGGTTGCATAATGAACAAAGACTGTTTGGTTATAATCAACGCGCCTTCAAGCCTAGAGGAAATGCTGGTCGATTGCCTGTTGACATTGGAATCCGAACACGGCTTCAACAGCTTTCCCGTCAACGTGCATCATCATGAAAACAAAGGGCTATCGCTGGCTGAACAAGTCAGTGGTCGCCAGAAACAAATTTGTTTTCAGATCCATGTCGATGAAGATGGGGCTAGGCTTTTGCTTAAGCGGTTACAGGAAGATTTTGCTGGTGCGGGGTTACAGTATTGGGTGATGCCGATGTTGGAAAGCGGCGATATTTAATGTTCAGCAGAAGTAGGGTGCATTTCATGCACCTGGTGCGTGCAACGCACCCTACAGGCCTGGATAGTTACAAAAATTGTTCATGCGAATGTGTTGGCTGACTTTTGCAAAACCAGCAGCCGATTATTCGCTGGCATAGCATTATCTTTCAATAACCTAAGCCCAGTGTGTTCAGCTAAAGCCATCACCGCTTCAAAATCTCGGATGCCACTCAAAGGATCACGGCTTTTCAACCACTGGTCGAAATTGGCATTGCTGTCGCTGGTGTATTTGCCGTTGTAGTTAAATGGCCCATAAATGCAAACCGTTGCAGATGGGTTTAGATAAGTTTGAAATCGTTCAAATAGGATTTCAACATTTTGCCAATTCATGATGTGCAAGGTATTCGCGGTAAAAACTGCATCCACGCCGTCGCAAGGCCAAATTGGACGGGTAACATCAAGAGCTAACGGCTCGCTAAGGTTAGCTAATTGCGCCTCATCTCGCCATGCGTTAATGCCTGGGAGATTTGCGATCACATCTGTTGGTTGCCAAATAAGATGCGATAGTTCGCTGGCAAAATAACACGCATGTTGCCCCGTACCGCTGCCAATTTCCCAAACAGTTGTTGGTTCACTAAATATCTCCCGAATGACCGCCAAAATAGCTGCTTTATTGTTTTCGCAGGCTTGGGAGTAGGGCTTATCCATCTGTATAGCTGGGAATGTCTGTTGCGGTCAATCGAGGCTGATATTGAGTTGCTACAAGTTTTTATCGCATCAGATCCTAATCTGCGCTAAGAATCATCGCTATCTAGGTCATCGTCGGATTTGTCAGGTAAAGTGTCATCAGAACTATTCTCATTTGCGCTCACCTTCGTCATAAACACCATCCCTGAAACTATTACGATCAGCATTACTGCCTCCATCACTAATTTCATCATTGTCATCACCTCTGTTATGAAGTTTGTAGAGCCAGCAGTAAACTATCGTTCAGTGCGCTATAGATTCTGTTTCGACGACTTGTAGACCCCATTCTCCAATCTGTCAATACCTTTTCATTGTTTCCACGCTCCAGCGTGAGAACGAATTTCATACCATTCCGACGAGGCGAAACACAAAGCGTATTTGGCGATATTTCCCTACGAAACGTGGGGTCAATGACTGTTTTTATTACCGTTTTTCTAATCTTCAGAATTAGCTATATAATTGATACTAAACAACTCATCCAACGCCTGATGCACCTCATCAATCCCGGTTTTTTTCAAAGCGGAAAATAACTGCGCTGTTAACGGGATGTTAATGTCTTTAAGCTCGCGTTGAACTTGCAACAAGGTGTTTTTAGCCGCACCAAAAGTCAATTTATCCGCCTTGGTCAGCAAAATGTGTAACGCCAAGCCGGTATGTTGACACCATTCGATCATTTGCCAATCGAATTCGGTTAAGGGATGCCGCACATCCATCACCAAAATAATGGCACACAAGGATTTGCGCTTAGTGAGATATATTTCCATTAGCTGATGCCATTTTTGTTTCACATCGACGGGTACTTTGGCATAACCGTAACCAGGTAGATCAACAAAGCGCTGATTTTCATTGATTTCAAAAAAATTCAGCATTTGCGTCCGGCCTGGGGTTTTGCTCGTCCGTGCCAGGGAATTTTGTCGCGTTAAGGTGTTTATTGCGCTGGATTTACCAGCATTTGAGCGCCCAGCAAAAGCGATTTCCTTACCCACATCCGGCGGAGTATCTTTGAGACTGGGCGAACTATTCATAAATTTTGCTTGATGATAAACTGGATTCATCGCTGTCTCGCTTCGCTGTGGTAAATAAGGTAAAATTTAAGTTGGTTAACGGCCTCGCGCATTAAGGCTACCACACACATAACACGATTCCGAAGGGGAACCTGATGAAGAAAAACTGGTTGGCACTTTTATTGACACCGACATTTGCACTGGCATTATCCTGCACCGCACCTATTTTACATGCTGAAGATACAGTTGCCGCAGGTAATAGTGCGGCAGGAAAGAGTAAAGCAAGTTCTTGCGGCGGTTGTCATGGCGAAAATGGCAATAGTGCGATACCTACGTTCCCTAAACTTGCACAGCAGCATTCATCCTACTTGCTCAACCAATTACACGCATTTAAGGACGGAAACCGTAACGACCCCGTGATGGCACCCATGGCAATGGCTTTAAGCGATGCGGATATGCTTGATATTGCGGCTTATTATTCAGCACAAAGTATTTCAGTAAATCCTGCGCCTACGTTACCGCCAGATGATAATGCTGACGAAGTAGTCGATGAAAATAAAGCTAAAGAAACCCTGAAAAACTTGTTGGTTGTCGGAAGTAATCTGTACCGAAACGGCAATCTTACCAGCGAAGTATCGGCTTGTATCGCCTGTCACGGTCCTGCTGGCGAAGGTAATAAACCCGCTGCATTCCCCGCATTACGGTCACAACATTCCGATTATTTGATAAAAACCCTAACCGATTTTAAGACCGGTGCGCGTAGCAATAATCCTGATAACATGATGGTGATGATTGCAAAGAAAATGAGTGATGAGGAAATCAAGGCTGTTTCCTATCACATTTCGACCATGAAATAAGCGTTAGTATTTAAGCTGAATTATGAGCAGGTTCATTTCCTATTCATTAAGTTGAACTTATACTGTGACATATAAATTGACCATTTGGAGACAAAACCGATGATGAAGAAATTTGCTGGAATTGCAGTATTAGTGTTTTTCTGTTCCTTCTCAGCACTGCTAAGTGCAGAAGAAAAATTAACCTACGAAACCATATCTCCTGCACAACCGACCTCCAATCCAGACAAAATTGAGGTTATAGAATTTTTCTGGTACGGCTGTCCGCATTGCTACAGTTTTGAGCCTTCATTAGCGGCATGGTTAAAAACAAAGCCGAAAAATGTCGATTTCATCCGTATACCTGCGGTATTTAATGAGCAATGGGGCAAACATGCTAAAGCTTATTTTGTTGCTGAAGCTTTAGGCGTTGTTGATGCAGTCCATGCCGATTTTTTTGATGCCATCCAAGAGAAAAAGCAAACCCTTGAAACAGAAGATGAATTAGCCAAATTCTTTGCCGCCCACGGCGTTAAAGATGCGGATTTCCGTGAGACTTATAACTCTTTCATCATTGATTCAAAAATGCGCCAAGCACCAGCTCTTGCTGCAAAGTACGGTATAACTGGCGTTCCGGCAATAATCGTTAACGGCAAATACAGAACCAATGGAACTTTGGCGGGATCTCAAGAAAAAATGACTGATGTAATGAATGAGCTTATTAAAAAAGAAAGCAGCGGGAAATAATACCAGTCCCCAAAAGTTGTTATAGGAATCCACTCACCTTCAACATTACCTGAAATCCGGTTTCCGTTCGCTAATGATGTGGGAAAAGAGTAGCTGTTTGCAAAACTACCAAGTCAAATCATCAGGTACTTGGTAAGCTGCATAGGGGTCTTCTTGTTCAGCAAGCTGTTGATTCAACATATTAAATACGATAACACTGGTTTCATCACGTAATTTGATTTTACCAGCGACTTCGGCGGAGACTATTTCATATTGCTTGCCTAATCGTACAATCGCTAATTGTCCTTGGGTAATCTGTACGCGTTGGATTTTTGATACGTACAAAGTCTTTACCTTGTTGTTATCGGTAAAGTGATAAGCCAAGCCTTCATCGAGCTGATCGGCAAGTGCCTTATCTTTGGGTAACCGGTTTTGCTCAATCAGCTGCTTAACTTGCGCGGCAAGTTGTTTACGCTCTTCTTCCTGCTTGCGCTGTTGATTAAGTTCGCGGTCTTTTTCGGCTTGTTCTAGCCGTACTTTTTGAGCCTGTTGTTTTAAATCATCGGTAACCGCTGTCTTATTGTGCTGCTGTTGCTTTGCTTGCTTATGTTTTTCCGATTTTACGGCTTTTGCCTGCCCAGAACCGACCAATCCGGATTTTAACAATTGCTCTTGTAATGACAATTTTGCCATATTGACTACTCCACGAAACGGTACATTGCATTCTACAGCCCCAAGCGCAGAGGTCAAAAAATTAATCAAGCAGACAGCAAGATATATTTTTGATGCCTACTATCATCAAAAAGTGATGACAAACATTCGTTACATGTAGGAATTTTTCCTTTTTTGCCGGATAACTGGTTATGTGCTTTCCTTTTGGCTAGACTGCTTTAATTTTGCTGTTTTGACAGGTTATGAAGACGAACAAGAATAAATTTTTTCCTGCATTATGCCTTATTGCATTTAACGGCATTGTGTTAGCGGAAGAACAGACTGCGATTGAGTTGGAAGCGGTTGAGGTTATCGGTGTAACGCCGTTGCAGGGCAGTAATTTGTCTGCCGAAAAAATCCCCGCGAATGTACAAACGGTGAATGCCGACCAACTTAAAAAAGCGCAGACGATTTCCCTGTCCGATTATATCAACCGTTATCTGGGCAGCGTGAGCGTCAACGAGGCACAAAACAACCCCCTGCAGCCGGATATTTATTATCGCGGCTTTGTGGCCTCGCCCTTGTTGGGTTTGCCACAGGGTTTATCGACCTACGTGAACGGTGTCCGATTTAACGAACCGTTCGGGGATAGTGTCAACTGGGATTTAATTCCGCAGGGCGCAATTGACAGCATGGCTTTATATCCTGGTTCCAATCCGGTTTACGGCTTGAACAGCCTGGGTGGTTCCATTTCCATCAAAACCAAAACCGGTTTTTCTGCGCCACACCATCAAATTGAAGCTTATGGCGGTTCTTGGGACAGGCATTCTGAGGAACTGACCACGGGCTGGAACAATGGCACGTGGGGTTATTTCCTGGATTTGCATCACTTTGAGGAAAACGGCTGGCGACCTTTCTCACCCAGCAAGGCCGACCAAGCCTTTGGCACGTTAAGCTGGCGCGGCGATAAAGGTTCTTTCGATTTAACACTGGGCGGCAATGACAACCGATTAAGAGGCAACGGCGCAGCGCCGGTGCAATTGCAAGCTATAGACCGAAAAGCAGTTTTTACCCATCCCGACCAAACCGTGACCCGAATGTTTTTCTCCGAGTTGGAAGGTAATTATGATCTTACCAATGACATTCAACTGAGCGGTAATGCTTATTTTCGCCAAAATCGAATCAAGACCTTCAATGGCGATGACAGCGATTTTGAAGCGTGCAATGAAAATGATCCAAATTCCCTGATGTGTGATGAAGACGGTGGCAATGTTATCAGTATTGACAATCAACTGGTCAGGGCGGATGAGGTACTGGCTAACAATGATGATCCAGGCGCAACCAATAACACCAGCGCCACTCAAATGCGTAGCCGTGGCGGCACTTTGCAAGCGACCTTCAACCAGGATTTATTTAAACATCAGAATAATTTAGTCGTCGGTGTCAGTTACGACAACGCCAATGTGCATTTTGCCTCCGATACCGAACTGGCAAGGCTGACCGATGACAGGGGCACGGTAGGCAGTGGTATTTTTGTGGATGAATCCAAAGTTCGCTTACACACCAATACGTCTACTGTAGGGGTATTTTTGACCGATAGTTTTTCAATTACCGATAAGCTCACAGCAACTATCGGAGGACGTTATAACTACAGCCATATCAATATGGAGGATCAGTATATTAACGATCCTGAAAAAAATCTAAATGGCTCGCATACGTATGAAAGGTTAAATCCATCGGCAGGGTTGACTTACCAAGCCTTGGATAATTTGAATGTCTATGGCAGCTACAGCGAATCCTCACGCATACCAACACCCATGGAATTAAGCTGCGCGGATCCTGAAGCGCCTTGTCGTTTGCCGAATGCATTTGTTGCCGACCCACCTTTGCAACAAGTGGTGGCCAAAACCTGGGAGACTGGCGTTAGGGGCGACCTAAACCGCTTTATTCCACATGACGGCGATTTAAAATGGAATCTGGGGTTCTTTCATACCATCAACCATGCCGATATTATTTTTAATCGCGGTGGCGACAGTGTGTCCGAGGGCTTCTTTAGTAATGTCGGGCAAACTCGCCGTTACGGGATCGAAACAGGTGCAACAGCAAATTTTCCGCAGTTGTTGAGCAGTATTGACGACTGGCATTTTTCGACCAACTACACCTACTTAAATGCGCGGTTTCAAGATAGCTTCGATATACAGCATCCCACTGCCGTGGATGCCAATGGTGATCCTATTCGCGCCATTGTAGGTAATGGCGACAGAATTCCCGGCATTCCTGAACATATTTTTAAGGCTTCTATCGGCGTTGATCTTTGGAAAAAATTGTCACTGGGGATAAATGGCACTTATAGCGGGAATAAGGTATTCAGGGGCGATGAAGCCAATCTTACACCTAAATTGTCTGGGTACTGGCTATTTAATGCGACGGCGGAATACAAGGTCACGGAGAACTTCACCTTATTTGGCAAGCTGGATAATATCTTTGATACCCACTACAACTCATTCGGGGTTTTTGGGGTAGCAAACGAAGTGTTGCCAGGATTTAATGATGGACGATTTGTATCCCCAGGCGCACCCCGTGGCGGCTGGATTGGGGTGCGGTTGAGTTTGTAAAGGCACTAAAATGGATGGCGATGGTGAACCGTGCAAACGGCAACTCTAATAGATGACCACCACGCCGTGTCTCCACTGCTATTACAATTCAACACGGATACCAAGCTCAATAACCCGATCCACCGGAATTTTGAAAAATTCAATCGCGCTGGATGAGTTCTGGAACAAGAAACGAGACAACGGCCTGCGCCAGGCAGGCATCTGGCTGCTACGGCGGAACGAGATAAATTCCCTGCCAACAAAAAACGATACTTTTTTCGGATCGGTGTCCAATCCTTGCTGCATACATAATTCCAACGCCCGCCGCACGTCTTGAGGCTGTTTAAAACCAAAATAGAGTTTTACCCGATAAAACTGCCTATTTTCTCCGTAAGACCGGATTTTAACCCGATGCGCCTCGTCAACATAAGGTTCGTCTTTGGTGACGATGGTCAGCACAATGATCTGCTCATGCAGGACATGGTTGTGTTCAAAGTTATGTAAGAATACTTGCGGTACGCCATGTAGGCTTCGGGTCAAATAAATCGCGGTACCTGGTACTGTCGCTGGCGGATTTTTTTGCAATGCTGTTTCAAAATCCTCGAACAATACGCGCTTTTCGTTTTGACGTTCTGTTAACATCTGGCGGCCTTTAATCCAGGTTGTCATAGTCAGGAACAACACCGTAGCAACCGCCAGTGGCAACCAACCACCTGTCGGAATTTTTAGGCTATTGGAAGAGAAAAACAGCACGTCGATGACTAAAAAGCTCGACAAAAAAATCACGCTAGCGGTTGTTTTCCATTTCCAAAGCGCGTTCATGACGATGAAGGCTAGGATGGTATCGATAATCATGGTGCCGGTAACAGCGATACCGTAAGCAGAAGCAAGTGCGGACGAGGATTGAAAACTTAACACCAGCACGAATACGGAAAACATCAGCAGCCAATTAACGGCAGGCACATACACTTGCCCCATTTCGTCGCCGGAGGTATGAAAAATATCCATGCGCGGGCAGTAACCCAATTGAATCGCTTGTCGTGTAATCGAAAACGCCCCTGAGATCACCGCTTGCGAGGCGATGACGGTCGCCAACGTCGATAAGATCAGTAACGGATACAGTGCCCAAGTTGGTGCCAGCAGATAGAAGGGGTTTTGTATTGCTTCAGGATGCCCAATTAACAACGCACCTTGTCCAAAATAGTTCATCAACAGTGCCGGAAATACGAAACCAAACCAGGCGTAACGGATCGGTATTAGGCCGAAATGCCCCATATCAGCGTACAACGCCTCAGCGCCAGTGATCGCCAGCACCACTGCACCCATAATCAAAAATCCGCGCCAGCCAAGTTCCCACAGCAAATGCACCGCATAATAAGGGTTGACGGCCATCAACACGCTCGGCTCTTGGATAATATTGACCACACCCATGACCGCCAGCGCAACAAACCAGAAGCACATCACGGGCGCGAAAATTTTACCGACAGCACCAGTCCCTCTGGCTTGGATGATGAACAACACACTCAATACCGCAATAGTAATGGGCAATACATAATGTTCCAATTGGGGGGCGACGACTTGCAAACCTTCTACCGCACTGAGTACGGAAATTGCCGGCGTAATAATACAATCGCCGTAAAACAACGCCGCACCGAGCAAGCCGATGGTGACGATAAAATGCATTTTGCTGGGATTGTCGTGCGAGCCATGCAACGCCAACGTCATCAACGCCATGATGCCACCTTCGCCTTTGTTGTCGGCACGCATAATGAAAATGGCGTATTTGGTGGTCACTACCAACGTCAATGACCAAAAAATCAGCGATAACACGCCCAAAACATGGTTTTCATCAATCGGCAAACCACCGTGGAAGACTTCTTTGAGTGCATATAAGGGGCTGGTGCCAATATCGCCGAAAACGACACCAATTGCGCCCAGAGCAAGCGTGGTCAGTTGTTGCTTGGAATGATTTTCTGAGTTTGCGGACATATGATGATTGAATGGGGAAGGGTTAATACGCTTTGATTATAATCGAATATTGCGGGTTGACGTTACTCAGGTAGCATAATGGGTTACTTAATAAGCACTTAGTAGTTTGGTGTGGACGTAAGTAGGCTCAGATTTAGTGTGCTGAGGTAGAGCAAACTTTCCAATCAGCCATCATCCCACCCAAGGTAACTCAGGGAAAAACTCTGCCTGCATACGCTTACAATAATCCAACAAGTTTTGCTTGCTCAAAGCATGATCTCTCAGCGGCGATGGGAACGGGCAACCCAGCGTATTGACGAGAACACCATAAGCACAGGCATCCAGGCTAGTTGCCTGTTTACCCATAAAATAAGCTTTGCTGCCGAGAAAATCAGCAAGACTATCAATATCTTCCTTACCGAGTTCAAACATTTCCTCGTGAGTTAAACGCCCTATGCCGTGGCCTTTGATCTGCGACTTAATTTTTACGCGATAAGTCGCCGCCGCCAGATCGTGGGCAATCGGCGGCAAACCACCAAAGATCGCCTGTTTATTTGTTTGCCAGTTTTCTTCCGTGTAATTCCAGCGCGTGACCATGCCTATCCAATACAGATGCTCTTCCAGTAAGCGTTGATACGCCTTGGCAAGGCCTTGTTGTTCTGGGGTAAGTAGTGTCTTGTCAGTATCACCATACTTTTCTTTTAGATAATTCACAATCAAGCGAGAATCTGAGAGCTTGTTTCCCTCGTCTTCAAGATACGGAAGCTTTCCTCGTGGTCCTTTGAGCGGTAGTGTTTCGACAATTTCATGGGGCAGCTTATTCATCCGCAAGTAGGTCTCAACCTTGACGCAGAACACACTTAAATTGGGAATGCCCCAGGTACGGGCAAATTGGTAAAGCTTAATCATCTTTTTACTCCGATTTGGTTGTTATCAAAAGGTCACTGCAATTGTGCAAGTAATCTTAAGCTCACCCGTTGCTTTATACAAGTTTAGACGGGGTTCGTGCTTGGCGGAAACCAAGGCTTGTTGATAAAAAAGTGCAGATTAGCACCAGCTTTGCACTACCTTGTGGCGCAAGCGTTGTTTTTGGTAAGCAAATTTACCAAATAAACAACGTAAATTATCATTCCCTCTCAATCTTAAAAGCCTTAAAATACTTATATTATCAGTATGTTAGCTGTAAATTCTGCGCCGTTTAAATTATTGGCATGTTAACTGCTTCAACATTTATAGAGAGCGTCAGGTTTTTATACCCCACGCTTGGTGACAAGCCTATTTGAAATAGGTAACCTCGCCGTCATCAATATGTCATTAACCTTGGGTAAGCTAAACCTTAATCAACGATGACTCGTTAGATTTGGAGGATAAACAAATGTTAAATGAATTAATTGTAAACACACTTTTGCCTTTATCGAACTCGGCATGGTCTACTTCATGGCCTGTTGAGCTGACCGGCGAGCTGGTGGCTTTCATGCTGATGATCTGCTTTGTCGGCTTGTCTAACTTGGAAGTACGTTTTCCTAAGATAAACCGTCCAACAAAACAAACGCGCCAGTCATATCAAACCAATATCAGCCTATTTGTTTTTAACAGCATCTTGATGTCGGTGTGTTCGGTTTCAACGCTGTTCATCATTGCCGAACGCTATTCAAGCTATGGGCTGCTTAACTATGTGACTAACCCTGCATTAAAGGCACTTTTGGCTTTTTTGGCCGTTGACTTGTTGTTGTATGTTTGGCATCAAGCCTGTCATCGGGTGGATGCTTTATGGCTGTTCCACCGCGTGCATCATAACGATCCTTATTTGAATGTATCGACGGCATTCCGGCTGCATTTTGTGGAGATACTTGTCACTAACATCCTTAAGGCTTTGTTGATTGTTATTCTGGGCATCGACAAAGTGCTGGTGTTGGCGATTGAAACCCTTGTTACCTTGTGCATCATGTTCCATCACACCAACACCAGCTTTAAATACGAACGGTTTTGGGGACGTTTCATGATTGTACCTTTTCTGCACAGGGTGCATCACTCGACTGAGCGGTGCGAACACGACAGCAACTATGGGGCGGTATTTTCGATCTGGGATAGGCTGTTTGGAACCCTGTCAGAAATCGAACCTAAAGCGATAGGTATAAAAGTCAGCTCACCAATGGATTTATTCAACCTGATAAAATTTGGTTTTGGTATAGAAACTCCGGCGGCTCACACTCAGTCCGCAAACTTGAACGTGATGATCGCCGAGGCCGCTTTTTATAAAGCCGAAAAACGCAATTTTTATCCCGGTTATGAAATGCGCGATTGGCTGGAAGCAAAAAAGGATATTTTGAATGCGGTGTATGGAAATAATCATCGCCGCATCCATTTCGGCTGGGAGGCAGTGGTTAATTATTGTAAATTCATGTTATCCAATTTTAATCAGGCATTTCGGCAGCAGTCCCAGAAAGATTTTAAGCAAAGCAATCTTCAGTGGCGTTAAAGCTTATGGACAATAAGCTTATGTTTTGTAATGGAATGATGTGCTATTCGCCTATAAATTCTAATTCTGTATTCGCCAAGGATGGCTTATTTAGAATTTCCCTTTAGTTTTTAATCGAATAAATCAACGAGAATGTAATAAGATAGCCTTCGTTGTTATTTTAATCGAGCCTGTCATGCGTCGTCTTTTATTGTTATGCCTTTTTGCACTACCTGCTTACGCGGTGGATGAACAACCACCCACGCTTGATCCCGTACCCGAAGTGCCTGAACCGCCTTTGCCTGTGCAAAGCGGGGAAGAAATGGAGCCGGACATCACCATTATTCGCAAAGGCAAAAAAACCATCCAAGAATATCGGCAGGGCGGCAAGCTCTACATGGTTAAAATCATCCCTGATGTAGGCCCGCCCTACTACTTTATTGACTCTGATGGCGACGGCAAAATGGATGTCCGTGGCAATGATATGGATAAAGGTAGCCGAGTCAATATGTGGAAAATACTGGAGTGGGACTGAGTTTGTAGTGATCCTATTTGGCTGGTTTTTGCTTAAGGAATTGCTGATAAATCCATCGTCAAGCTTCCTACCCAATCAGTAAAAATGCTACGCAGCATTTCATAATGCAATAGTCAATAGCGGAGAACAGCTAAATTTTGACCGCAATTGCTGAAAGCAGTATGATGCTTTGTGCTAAGAAGTAAGAAAAAACACAGTCTCACCACATCCATCAACTACTTAACAAAAGGACATCAACATGGGTATTTTAGACGCAGTTTTAGGTGTAATTAAAAGCCAAGTCGCCGGCAGTGCCGCTCCAGCAGCAGCCGGTGGTACAGACCATAACCTACTTGAATCGGTTATAGGTATGCTTAGTGATCCCCAATCAGGTGGCTTATCGGGCTTAGTAGAAAAAATTGCCGCAGGCGGACTAGCTGACCAGGTTGCTTCTTGGGTAGGAAAAGGAGAAAACCTGCCTATTTCCGCAGAACAACTCCAAGCTGTGCTAGGTTCGTCCTTTGTACAAGGTCTTGCTGAAAAATTTGGCATCAACACCGCTGATGTAGCTGGCAGTTTGACCAGTTTGCTGCCGCAAATCATTGATAAATTGACCCCAGATGGCGAAGTTCCTGGCGACAACAAATTACTGGAAGCCGGTTTGGCTGGTCTTACTAGCTTGTTTGCTAATAAATCAGCATAAGAAAATCGTCATAATGATAAGGCTTGCAACAATGCAAGCCTTATTGCTCGGATTTATTTATGACCGAGCAATCTATAGCAAACAGTTTTAGAGGACAAATCCATGGACAAACCCAAAGTTGCAGCTAATCACCCTAACGTTAGCGAATTAGCATTAGGAACACATTATTGGTGCGCTTGTGGACACAGCGCAAACGGCAGTTTTTGTGACGGTTCGCATAAAACCACAGCCTTTACGCCGCTAAAATTTGAAATGACCGAAACCAAAACGGTCGCCATCTGCCAATGCAAACAAACCAAAAACCCGCCGTATTGCGATGGCAGTCATAAGGAATTGTGAGTTTGGACTTCGTACTTTAATCTACGGCTAAAAACCGTAGATAATTTTTCATTATTGGCTGATCTCACACTTAGCTGCGTATAAAGATCAAGTCCCAAACACCGTGACCCAAGCGCAGACCGCGTTGCTCAAATTTTGTTAAAGGTCGGTGTGCTGGCCTTTCGCAATAGGTGTCGGTAAGACTCGTATTAGTAAATCGGTTATCTGCCGACAATACTTCCAGCATTGCTTTGGCGTAATGTTCCCAATCGGTTGCGGCATGGAAATAGCCGCCGGGCGGCAATTTACTTGCCAATAAGTTTAAAAAGCTGGCTTGCACGATACGGCGTTTATGGTGTTTTCTTTTGTGCCAAGGATCGGGAAAAAATAAATGGACCGCAGATAAACTGTTATCGGGCAGGTTATTCGTCAATATTTCTATCGCATCGTGGCAATAAACCCTGACGTTTTGCAGACCTTGCTGTTCCAACTGCATCATCAAATGGCCGACACCAGGGCGGTGTACCTCAATACCGATATAGTCCTTATCGGGATTTGCGGCGGCTAACTTAGCCAGACATTCGCCATTACCAAAACCGATTTCAACACACAACGGCGCGTGGCGACCAAACACTTGGCGCACATCCAATGCCTTATATGGGGCAAGGCAGTAGTTGTCCCAATGATTTTCCAAGGCGAATTCCTGTCCTTGGGTGATGCGACCTTGGCGACGGATAAAGCTGCGGATTTTCCGGGTTGGGGATTGTTCGGACATTAAGTACATAAAGTAGGGTGCATTTTATGCACCATGAGATCTTAATTTTGATTGGCGATATTATAATTACTCAATCGGCTATGTCACCTAACCTTAGTTTAGGTGTATAGAATGCACCCTACTCGACTAAGTTTGTACTCCAACATTCGCTGTTTATCAGGAATCAAAAAACATGTTTTTTGACTCCGTATTTCTTAATTTAAGGCAACTCGTGCGGTGAGGAACGAACCGCATCCACGAAATATTGCGGACTTAAAAAAACAATCCATCAATCGGCGATGAAGCCGAAGCGAAACGCTTACGTGGCATACGCCCAGCCAGGAAAGCTTCCCGCCCCGCTTCTATGCCTTTCTTCATAGCAGAAGCCATAAGAATAGGATTTTTGGCTTCGGCAATGGCGGTGTTCATTAAAACGCCCGCACAACCTAGCTCCATTGCGATAGCCGCATCGGATGCCGTACCAACGCCAGCATCAACTAATATTGGAACATTAGCATTTTCCACGATGGTCAGGATGTTGTAGGGATTACGGATGCCTAAGCCGGAGCCAATCGGTGCTGCCAGCGGCATTACTGCAACACAGCCGATGTCTTCCAGCCGTTTGGCGGCAATGGGGTCGTCGTTGGTGTACACCATGACATCGAAGCCTTCTTTGACCAGCAATTCGGCGGCAACAAAGGTTTGCGCGACATCGGGGAACAGGGTCTTCTGGTCGGCCAACACTTCCAACTTGACTAGCTTGTGTCCGCCGAGCAGTTCCCGCGCCAAGCGGCAAGTCCTTACCGCATCTTCAGCAGTATAACAACCGGCAGTGTTGGGTAAAATGGTGTATTTATCCGGTGGAATAACATCCAGCAAATTAGGCTCGCCAGGATTTTGCCCGATATTGCTGCGGCGTATCGCAACGGTGACAATTTCTGCGCCACTGGCTGCTATAGCTAACCGCGTTTCTTCCATATCTTTGTATTTGCCCGTGCCAACCAATAAGCGTGAACGGTAAGCAATACCTGCAATGGTAAACGTGTCGTCTTGCCCACCACCAATCGCATGGACAATTTCGAGATGATCGCCATTGTGAAGCAACTGGTTTTGGTACTGATCGAAAGGCAAGATTTCTTTATTCAATTCAACAGCAATCCGTTTGCCAGCCAACCCCATGTTTTCGATAATATCGGCTACTTTCTTATCGCCAGAAAGCTCGTGGCTTTCACCATTGACATAAACGATCATAATTTTGAATTCCGGCGTTTTTGCACAGCTTTAGCCAAGTTTTTTAGGAGTGGCACGGTGTCATCCCAGCTCAAGCAGGCATCGGTAATGCTTTGTCCATAGGTTAAGGGTTGGTCGTCAATCACCTCTTGCCGACCTGCTTTAAGGTGGCTTTCTATCATCGTACCCATAATCCTGCGATCCCCACCGGCTATTTGCCCAGCGACATCTTCGCCGACGATAAGTTGTCTATGACATTGCTTTAAACTGTTAGCATGGCTGAAGTCGATCATAATATTTGATTTTAGATCGGCTTTTATTAGCCCTTTTGCCACTTGCTCAACACTGACTGCATCATAATTGGGCTGACCATTGCCGCCTCTTAAAATGATATGTACATCGTCATTACCCGTTGTGGAAAAAATCGCCGAATGTCCCGCCTTGGTCATCGACAAGAAATGATGCGGACTCATCGCTGCACCTATTGCATCAATAGCGATTTTTATGGTGCCGTCGGTGGAATTTTTAAAACCGATTGGGCAAGATACGCCCGAAGCCAGTTCTCGGTGTCCTTGGCTTTCTGTGGTTCTAGCACCAATCGCGCCCCAGGCAATCAAGTCAGAAATGTACTGCGGCGTGATTAAATCCAGGTATTCCGTCGCGGCCGGCATACCCATATTATTCAAATCCAGCAATAACTGTCTGGCAACGCGCAAGCCTTTATTGATATTGAAGCTGGAATTTATATCGGGATCGTTTATCAGTCCTTTCCAACCCACCGTGGTGCGTGGCTTCTCAAAATAAACCCGCATGACAATCAACAGATCTTTTTTTAATTCATCTTTAACTGCTTTTAGCAGACTGCCATATTCTTTTGCGGCTTGGGTGTCGTGAATTGAACACGGCCCTACCACAACCAGCAAGCGGTCATCTCTGCCATTTAGAATGTTATGTATATCATGCCTTGCTTTAAGCGTTGTTAGCGCGGCAATGTCACTGAGCGGCATTTCATCATGAACCTGGACAGGCGCAATGACTTCTTTGGTCTCACAAATTCTCAGGTCGTCAGTTTTATAGGATGTTTGCATGTGGTGTTATTAACCAGTTTTGTCTGTTGGTACTTCGTAGGTGCTATTTTAACTGTTTTTATTGGGTGTTGTCAGTGCTTACTGTATGTTCGATATGGTTGATGTAATTCGAAACCGTTTGCTAATGGGGAACTAACAGCATTTTCTATGCCAAACATAGTAGGTAATTGTACGTATATATTTGTTTTGAATACTTTGGTATTTTCCCCCAATGTAAAAATCCGTTGGAAGTAAAAAATTATTTTTGATGGGATTTTACATAAAAGGCAATTGACTTTGTGCACAAAGCAATGCTGCCATGCTACACCTGTTGCGAAATAGGGTCGGAAAGCTACAGATCTTTGAAATAATCCAAGATGGCTGAGTTGCAAAATACTTTTTTTAGATTATTAAATATTATACTTGGAGAAATAAAATGAAAAAAATCTTACCCTTGTTATTCTTTGCAACTGTGGTTCTCTCAGTTTCAAATCATGCTCAAGCGGCGGTATTCACCATTGGAGACGATGATGGTTACGGTATCGGTATTGCCAATAACGCCACACACCCTTTCAATGGCTTTAGCGCAAACTATGATGGTCGTAGTGCAGCCGAAATGGCTGCAACCAACGGTGCACAATTCACTGACACTTATAGCACTACTCATCCAGGTTTTGGGCCCCAAGCTGGAACTGTAGCTACCTTCAACTTTTCGGGCTTAGGTAGTGGCTGGACAGCAGGACATCTGGAGTTCGATATGGCTGATTTCCAAGCCTCAACCTTTGGCGCGGTCGCTGTGGATTTCAATGGCATTGTGCAGAACTGGGCGTTCAATGACGGATTTCCTAATACGGCTTTACGTACATTTAATCTTGAACAAGCAGTTCTTGATTCGATCAACAGCACGGGTGCGCTTATTGTGAATATTAACCGCAACCTAAGTAACGATTTCTATGGCTTTGACTATGCTAGGCTGTCTGATATTAATGTTGGTACCGTGGTGCCTGTTCCTGCTGCCCTTTGGCTATTCGGATCAGCTATAGCTGGACTGAGTTCATTTGCTCGTCGCAAGCAAGCTGCATCAGCATAAAGATATAAACGCAAATATAGGGGCGTTAACACTTTCCGATAAAAGTGATAGCGCTCCTTCTCAATTTAAGTTTTCTCAGGAATATTTGGATTGCCCAAGTTTTCCAAGCTGACTTTTAAGGCAGCCAAAAAAGCCTGATTTTCTTCGGGCTTGCCGATGGTGACACGTAAGCAGTCTGCCAATAATCCGCCTTGATGACTCATATTTTTGATTAAAACGCCCTGTTGTTTAATGGCTGTGAAAATGTCAGTTGCCATATCTTTAGGTGTCTTGAACAGGATAAAATTTGCGGCACTGGGATAAACGGTAATGCCATCCAGGTTGCTGAGTTGGTCGTAGACATGTGTACGTTCTGTGCAAATTTTTTGGGTTTGCTCGTCAAACAGCGCATGATGAGTCAGTGCAAAGTGGGCGGTAGCTTGAGTGAGAATATTAATGTTGTAGGGAAGTCGGATTTTATTGAGTTGTTCAATAACACTTGACGCACCGACGAGGTAGCCCAGACGTAATCCTGCCAAGCCCAGTTTGGAAACGGTTCGCATCACCAACAGGTTTTCGTGCTGTGTCAGTTCATTGATAAAACTGGCATCGGCGAAAGGCGCGTAGGCTTCGTCCACAATGACCAAACCATTTGCAGCGGCAATGATTTTATTTATAGCTTCAGCACTAAACAGATTGCCAGTAGGATTATTGGGATAGGCCAAAAATATAAGGCTGGGTTGATGTGCCACAATCGCAGCCAGCATGGACGGCAAATCTAGCTCGAAGCTATCGGGCAGTAAAGGCGTATTGATAAAACTCAAGCCTAGCGAATGGCTGATTTGCTGGTACATCACGAAGCTGGGTTGTGCAGACAACACACTGGCATTAGGTGGCAAGGCCATCAGCAGAATCTGGATAAGCTCATCAGAACCATTGCCCAACAACACATCAAGCACTGACGGAATGTTATTTTGTTCCCTAATCGTTTGCGTGAGTTGCTTTGCCTCTGGATCTGGATAACGGTTTAGTTCGCAGGTTTTCAATGTTTCCAGCCATCTTTGAGTAAGGTCATCCGGCCAGCTATAAGGGTTTTCCATCGCATCCAGCTTAATCAAACCGCTCGCATCTGCAACCTTATAAGCGGACATTGCCAAGACTTCGTTGCGAAAAATGGCGGCAGTTTTGTTATTCAAAAGCATTATTCTTGGATGTGTCGCAAAAGTTGAAAGAAGTTTTTCGATGGTCTAACTGTAGATTTATCTCATAATTTTATCATAGCTCTTTACTGTGAAGTGGTGGTTAAACTTAAAACATCAATAACCCAATAGAACCCAACCGATCCACGACCATTGGGTCGTCTACCTCGGCTTTAGTGAATTGGATAATGAAATTCAATACCGCGTTTGGGTGCCATTAAGGGTTGCCAACAATACCGTGTAAGTAAATCAACCCTACGTTCTGTTTATCAATTTTTGCTGATGCGTTTTTTATTGTGTTTTTCATGGATTTCTCACACCATACCTATAATTTGCAAAGTACTGCGTAGGTGTAAATAAGTTTGTAATTATTTGACATGACTATGTACAAGTCACAGGTAGTGCTGAATCTACATGAGCTAACACCTTGAAAGAAATAAAGACTGTTTGTCCTAACCTGTGCATTGTATATAGCCATGTTATTTGATATTTTCTAACTTGGTTATTTACCAATGCAGAAACTGGAAAATATTTTCCCCAAAAGGTCATCTGACGTAAATTCTCCTGTGATTTCAGCAAGAGCCTGTTGGGCTTGCCGTAAATCTTCTGCTACGAGTTCGCTGGCTTGGGTGGTTTGTAGTTGGTGCAGGGCGTTTTGGATGAGTTCGTAGCCGTTTTTTAGGGCTTCAAGGTGGCGGGTTCTGGCTATGAAGATGTCTTCTGCGGTATCGTTGTAGCCGACGCTTTGTTTCAGGTGTTGGATGAGTAAATCCATGCCTACGCCAGTTTTAATGGATAGGTAGATTTGTGTGCCTGATTCTGTGTTTTGTATTTCCGGCTCGGAATTTACTAAATCTATTTTGTTGTAGACGGTTGTAATGTCCAGGTCTTCGGGGATAGCGTCCAGTAATGTTTGGGGTTCTGTCTCTCTGATGTCGATAAGCAACAGTACTTTGTCGGCTTTGCGGATTTCTTCCTGAGCGCGACGAATACCTTCTTGCTCTATGGCATTTGAGCTTTCTCTCAAACCCGCCGTGTCAATGATGTGCAGCGGCATTCCGTCGAGTTGGATGCGTTCGCGCAACACGTCCCGCGTGGTGCCGGCTATGTCGGTAACGATGGCGGCATCGTGTCCTGCGAGCGCATTGAGTAGGCTGGATTTTCCGGCATTCGGTTTTCCCGCCAATACAACGGTCATGCCATCACGCAATAACCGCCCTTGTTTGGCGGTTTGTTGGATTTCTTCTAATCTTTTTACCAGACTTACTAGCCGATTTTCGACCACTCCATCGGTTAAAAAATCGATTTCTTCATCGACAAAATCAATCGCCGCTTCAATGTAGATTCTAAGTTCGGTGAGCTCGGTAATCAGCAGATTGATCTGCTCGGAAAACACGCCTTGCATGGAGCGTTGCGCGGAGCGTACGGATTGCTCGGTGCTGCTTGTTATCAAATCGGCTATGGCTTCGGCTTGAGCCAAATCGAGCTTGTTGTTGAGGAAAGCGCGTTCGGTGAATTCCCCTGGCCTGGCTAATCTTGCGCCCAATGCTAATACATGCCGTAGTAGCATGTTGAGGACTACCGAGCCGCCATGACCCTGGAGTTCAAGTACATCTTCGCCAGTATAAGAAGCGGGGGCTGGAAAGTAGAGGGCTATGCCGGAATCAATAACGGCATTGTCTTGATCGAGAAAGCTTGAGAATTGCGCCGTTCTAGGCGTTAAGGCTTTTTTTGTTAGTTTGGTTGCGATTTCAGTAACTAATCCACCTGAAATTCGGATGATACCGACACCTCCGTTACCGGAGGGTGTCGCTATGGCTGCAATGGTGTCTATGTGTTCAATGTCCAATAGTCGCGCTAGGCTTGTGCATTGATTTTTTTGGTGATGTAGGTCTGCTGGAGAATGGATAAGGTGTTGTTAACCACCCAGTACAGCACCAAACCGGCGGGGAAAAATAGGAAGAATATGGTGAAAACAAGCGGGAACATTTTTAATATCTTTGCCTGCACTGGATCAATCGGCGGCGGGTTTAGGCCTTGCTGGATTTTCATGGAAATACCCATGACTACTGGCAGCACCAAAAATGGATCCATTGCGGATAAATCTTGAATCCACAATAAGAACGGTGCTTGCCGGAATTCAACGGTTTCGCTTAATACCCAATATAAGGACATGAACACGGGAATTTGAAACAGGATAGGTAAACAACCACCTAAAGGATTGACCTTTTCCTTTTTGTACATATCCATCATTTCTTTGTTAAACCGTGGTCTGTCGTCGGCAAAACGCTCCTGCAATTCTTTTAGACGCGGCTGGATTTTTCGCATCCTTGCCATTGAGATGAAGCTGGCTTGGGTCAACGGGAACATCAACAATTTAATGCACATGGTCACGCCAATAATTGCAAATCCCCAGTTATTGGTAAAACTATGAATCTTATTGAGCAGCCAGTAGATCGGCTTGCCGATGAAGGTCAACACACTGTAATCGACGGTCAGCTCAAGCCCTGGTGCTACTTTTTCCATAACAGGTTGAATTTTCGGTCCTGAAAATAAGCGTGATACGAACTGTGCTTCTGTGTTGTTGGCGACGGTCACTGGCGGCGAATACGAGCCGATGACGTAGCGTTCATCTTTTAAATGTTTGGTGTAAAAGTGATTTTCTGATTCTGCGGGTGGAATCCACGCCGAGGCAAAATAATGCTGAATCATGGCTGCCCATCCGCCTTGGCTGGCGACATCCAAATTATCATCAACCATATCGTCAAAGTTAATCTTTTTGTACTTGTCCTTTTCGGTATAAACAACGCCACCATCATAGGCCCGCATACCCGCAGTCAGCATGTTGCCAGTGTTTTCATTGAAGGGTGTCCGTAATAATTGACTGTATTGCCTGCCTGACCAGTCTTTTCCGGTGTTGTTTTTGATGTTTTGATTGAGTGTGATTTCGTAACTGCCACGTTTGAAAACAAAGGTTTTGGTCATTGCCAACCCATTGTTATCCGTCCATGTTAGTGGAACGGTAAGGCTGTCTTGTCCGTCAGCAAGGGCATAGCTACTCGCTTGATGAGCGTAAATGGTGTGATGATCGGGTGCTGCTGCATTTCCGCTGGCTGCAATCAAGCCGCTTTGCGCGATAAACATTTTTTCTGGGCTGCTATTAAACAATCTTACTGGCTGGCGATTTTTTTCAGCGGCCTCTAAACCGACGAGTTTCCTCATCGCGTTGACAACCGTATTATCTTTTTCTACTGGGTAACTCAGTAAATCCAGATTTTGTATGGTGCCACCTTGCATATCAATTTCAAGGGCAATAACATCGGTCTTTACTGTAATAATATCAGTGGCAGAAACAGCCGCCAACGGTGCAGTAGCGACTGGTTGCCCGTCGGTTTGTACCTGTGCAGTAGTGGTATTGCTTGTTGCAGGCAGATCTTCTTTAACATCTGCAACCGCAGGGCTTTCGACTTGTGCGATAGCTGGCTTGGGGCCGTAATCCATTTGCCAGGCTTGCCATAGCAACAACACAATCATTGCAAAAGCGATGACGAGTATAAATCGTATATTTTCCATTCTTAATATTACTTCTTATTACCAAATTTTTCAGGAACGGGATCAATGCCACCTTCATGAAAAGGATGGCATTTCAATAATCTTCTGGCTGTCAGGTATAAACCTTTAAGCACACCATGCAATTCAAATGCTTCTATGGAATACGTTGAGCAACTGGGATAAAACCGACAATTATTGCCAAGCACAGGACTAATAAAGGTCTTATAAAATCTTATAATCGCTATGAGCGTGAAGCGCATTTCGATACCAATTTAAGCCAATGTTTTTCCAATGACTGTCTTAATACATCCGGTGGTACGCCCAGTGCTTCTTTTCGTGCCAAGACGACAATATCAATGCCAGTCATTATATGCTGTTGAATCCTAAAGCTTTCCCTGACAGTTCTTTTAATCACATTTCTGTGGACTGCCTTTCTAATAATTTTTTTGGCAATTGCCAAGCCGACTCTGGGATTATCAAAATCGCTCTGTATGGCTAAAAGCGTAAAATACCGATCTGTTGATTTGACCGGATTGGAAAAAACATTTTTAAATTCAGCGGCTTTTTTTAATCTTAATCCTGGAGGGAAACCGTAGTTTAGCTCCGTCACACAGCAGTCAGTCTGGATCTTCCCTTCGCCCGCCTTGCGTTTATTACTCTACGACCACCGACTGATGCCATTCTTTCTCTAAAACCATGGGTTCTAGCTCGTTTAATTTTGCTGGGTTGGTATGTTCTTTTCATATTACAAAAGCCTGATCAAATAAGGGTCAATAAAAACAGATAAAAAAGCCTACGGATGATAAGATATAAGCCTGGTTATGTCAATTCTGTGAGCTTGCACGTTTATCCTGTATAGTAACCGACGAGCTGAATCTGTCAAACATATAAAATCAATAAGTTAACGACTTCAATGAGTTCCATTTGGAATAACTGCTTGAGCAAGCTGGAAATTGAAATTTCCAGTTCGGAATTTAATACCTGGATTAGGCCACTTCAGGCTGTAGAAATCAATGGTCAACTGAAATTACTGGCTCCAAATCGTTTTGTGATGGATTGGGTCAAGGAAAGGTTTTTTTCAAAAATTGAAGAATTTGTCAACGAATTTTCCAATGAATCATTAGACCTGGTTTTGGAAATCGGCTCGAAAGTCTCTGCATTACCTGCTACAAAAAAAACAGTTAAACGTACTGATGCAAAAAAAAACGATCCAAGTAATCTCAATAAAGCTTTTACCTTTGATAACTTTGTTGAAGGCAAATCCAACCAATTAGCAAAAGCTGCTTCGTTTCAAGTCTCCGAGAATATCGGCAGAGCATATAACCCACTGCTTATTTATGGCAGTTCGGGGTTGGGTAAAACCCACTTGATGCACGCAATAGGCAATGCGGTTTTACTCCGAAAACCTTCGTTAAATATTGTGTATGTGCATTCTGAAAAATTTGTGCAAGACATGGTCAAAGCTTTACAACAAAACTCAATCAACGTTTTTAAAGACTATTACCGAAACCTGGATGTTTTATTGATTGACGATATTCAGTTTTTTGCTGGAAAAGAACGTTCTCAAGAAGAGTTTTTCCATACTTTCAATACCTTACTCGAAAAAAAGTTTCAGGTTGTATTAACTTCCGACAAATATCCCAAGGAAATCGCTAATCTTGCCGAGCGGTTAAAATCGCGCTTTAGCAGCGGTTTGCCGATAACTATTGAGCCGCCTGATATGGAAACCCGTGCCGCTATCTTGATGAAAAAAGCAGCTATGGTGAATGTTAATCTGCATCAAGATGTGGCTTTATTTATCGCTAAACGCATTCCCTCTAACGTTCGTGACTTAGAAGGTGCGTTAAGACGTGTTATTGCCAATGCCCAATTCACGGGTCGTGAAATCACAATCGACTTCACCAAGGAAGCGTTGCACGATTTGATCTCAATGCGCGATAAGCTCGTTGACATCAACAACATTCAAAAAACCGTTGCTGAATATTATAAAATCCGTATTGCCGATTTATCTTCCAAAAGTCGCAGACAGTCTGTTACCCGACCGAGACAAATTGCGATGTCGTTAGCCAGGGAATTGACCTCGCTTAGTTTTCCAGATATTGGTGATTCTTTTGGTGGACGAGACCATACTACGGTGATAAATGCCTGTAACCGAGTTAATGATCTCAAGGAAGCAGATAGCAAAATTGCTGAAGACTATTTTAACCTGTTGAGAACCCTGTCACACTAAGCAGGTATAAGTTGTGGATAACAGTAAGGTATTTTTGTCAGCATCGGTTATCCCCTATTAGCACACAGCAAGTAATGGGCTTTAATAACAGCTTGTTTAACAAGTCAACTTATTGATATTTAATAATTAAAACTGCTTATCAACAGTTTTAACCTTCGCTAATAATAGTAGTAATTTAAAAAATAAAACATTATGAAATTTATTATTAATAGAGAAAACTTATTAACACCTTTACAGCAAATCGTGGGTGTTATTGAAAAACGGCAAACCATGCCTGTCTTGGCAAATGTCCTTATGGCTGTGTCTGATGATTTCTTAACCTTGACAGGAACGGATTTAGAAATCCAGATTGTTGCTAAAGTCAGTATTTCAGATGCTAGAGCGGGATCTATAACCGTGCCTGCCAGAAAATTATTGGATCTTTGCCGTTTACTACCGAGCGGGGCTGACATTCAACTAGATCAGCAAAATGATAAAGTTAAGTTAGTATCGAGTCGAAGTAAGTTTTCCTTAAGCTGTTTACCCGCCGAGCATTATCCCGAATTTGCCGAATCCGAAATGGATAAACAATTCACTATTAATGCAGGAAAATTTAAAAAAGCCTTGGAAAAAACCATTTTTTGTATGGCAAACCAGGATGTCCGTTATTACCTAAACGGACTTATGCTGAATATTTCCAATAACAAAATGAAATTAGTTGCTTCAGATGGACATCGTTTGTCAATTTTTGAAGATACGCTGGAACATGAAACCGGTTACGAGGCGAGGATTATTCTGCCTAGAAAAGGTGTTTTAGAGCTTTACCGCTTGTTAGATAATTTAGAAACAGAACTGACAGTAATGTTTTCAAATAACAATATAAAAATCACGATTGGTCATTTGATTTTTACAGCCAAGCTGGTCGATGCTAAATATCCTGATTTTGGCAAAGTTTTTCAACAAGCTTTTTACGAGCCTATAGCCATACCAAAACTGGTGTTAAAAGATACCTTAACCCGTGTTGCAGTGTTGGCTAATGAAAAATTTAAAGGTGTGACGTTTGATATTACCTCCAACAGTATGAAAATAAGCACCCATAATCCAGAACATGATGAAGCTGAGGAAGAAATCAGTATAGATTATCAAGGTGAGGAATTATCCATTGCGTTTAATGCCCAGTATTTGCTGGATGCGGTTTCAAACCTGGATTCCGATACCGCCGTGCTGACAATCGCAAGTAATGCCAGCAGTTGTTTTATCGATGAACCTAGCCAATGTGAATATAAATTCATCGTTATGCCTATGCGACTCTAAACGCTTTGTATGAGTCTGCAAAAGCTGGATATTTATAATGTAAGAAATATCAGCGAACAGTCGATTACCCCGTCGCCTGACCTTAATTTTATTTACGGTAACAATGCCAGCGGTAAAAGCGCACTGATCGAAGCTATTTTTCTATTAGGTCGCGCAAAGTCATTTCGTTCCTCATCTATAAAATCAGTTATTCGTTTTGAACAAGATAACTTGATTGTATCGGCTCACGTTTTACAGGGTAAAAGCGGCAGTCTTCAGTTGGGCATTCAAATGGATGGAAAAAATATTGAGATTCGCATAAACCAACAGCCTAGCCAAAAGCGTTCAGATTTAGCCTACGCATTGCCGTTGCAAATCATTCATCCTAAAAGTTTTGAATTGTTAGATGCAGGCTCACAAATACGACGTGAGTTTTTGGATTGGGGAATCTTCAACCATGAAGAGAACTTTTTACCCGCGTGGCGAAAGTATAAAAAAGCCTTGGCACAACGAAACGCCTTACTTAAAACGAGAGAAATCAAGCAACTTTATGTTTGGAATAAGGAGTTGGGTAATTACGGTACAATAGTCAATGAATATAGGCAGCAGTACCTGGAAATCCTAAAGCCGATACTTAGCAAGACCATCGCTAGATTCGTCACCTTAAAGGGTATTGATATTCGATTAATATCGGGTTGGGATGCCACCAAACAACTGGAACAGCTTCTAAAAGAAGATATAGAAAAAGATCTTCGTTACGGCTTTACCCATAGTGGTCCACACCGAGGAGATTTTCATTTGTTGGTCAATAATTCACTAGCAAAAGATGTGGTCTCAAGAGGGCAGTTAAAGCTGCTGGTTATTTGCCTCAAGTTGGCTCAGGTTGAATTGATGTTTAGGGAGCGTGATAGCTTTGGCTGCATCTTAATAGATGATTTTGCGGCGGAACTGGATAAAGATAACCGAACAAAAGTAATTCAGTATCTGTGTGAGATTCAGTGTCAGGTGTTTATTACAGCTACGGAAGTCGATGATTTTGGTGATTTAAGTAATATAGAAAACTATAAAATGTTTCACGTGGAACACGGAAATATACGAACGATTAATGTTCCACATGGAACATCTTTGTAATATGAGGAAACGAATAAAATGAGTGACAACGATCAATACGATAGTACTAATATTCAAGTCCTAAAAGGCCTGGATGCCGTACGAAAACGACCAGGCATGTACATTGGTGATACCGATGATGGTTCAGGCTTGCATCACATGGTGTTCGAGGTCGTCGATAACTCTATTGACGAAGCCTTGGCGGGTTATTGTAAAGAAGTCAAAGTTATACTCCATGCAAACGGGTCGGTCACAGTTGCTGATGATGGTCGTGGCATTCCTGTGGATATTATGCACGAAGAAGGGGGGAAGTCCGCTGCTGAAGTCATTATGACGGTATTGCATGCAGGCGGAAAGTTTGATGATAACGCCTACAAGGTATCAGGCGGTCTACATGGTGTTGGTATTTCAGTAGTGAATGCTTTATCTGAAGAGCTACTGTTAGAAATTCGCAAAGACGGCCAGCTTTACAAGCAAACCTACCGTATGGGCAATCCTGTCGCGCCCTTAGCCGCAGTAGGTCCAGCACAAGGCTCAGGCACATTAATAAACTTCACCCCAAGTGCGGAAACATTTAACAACATCGAATTTCATTACGATATTCTCGCCAAACGTTTACGAGAACTCTCCTTCCTGAATTCCGGTGTACGTATCATCCTCGAAGATGAAAATACGGATAGACGCGACGTGTTTGAATTTGAGGGTGGAATCAGTGCTTTCGTTAGCCACTTAAATAAAAACAAAACCCCATTATTTCCCGATGTCTTTTACTTTATTGCAGAGAAAGAAGGCGTAACTGTTGAAGTCGCTATGCAGTGGAATGATTCCTACCAGGAAAATGTTTTTTGTTACACCAACAATATTCCGCAACGGGATGGTGGCAGTCATTTAGCTGGTTTTAGAGGCGCATTAACGAGAACTGTCAATCAATACATAGAATCCAGTGGATTAGCAAAGAAAGAAAAGGTAAGCACAACGGGTGACGATGCACGGGAAGGACTGACCGCCGTGCTTTCAGTAAAGGTGCCAGACCCAAAGTTCTCGTCGCAAACGAAAGATAAGCTAGTTTCCTCCGAAGTCAAACCCTTGGTTGAATCTACTATGAACGAGAAACTCCAGGATTTCTTGCTGGAAAAGCCACAGATAGCAAAACTCATCGTAGGTAAGATCATAGATGCTGCGCGCGCACGGGAAGCCGCCCGTAAAGCACGGGAAATGACGCGCCGAAAAACCACATTAGACATAGCAGGCTTGCCAGGAAAACTCGCAGACTGCCAAGAAAAAGACCCCGCCTTATCAGAACTGTTCCTGGTCGAAGGGGATTCAGCAGGAGGTTCAGCAAAGCAGGGACGGGATCGCCGTACCCAGGCTATTTTGCCATTGAAAGGTAAAATCCTGAATGTCGAAAAAGCCCGTTTTGACAAAATGATATCCTCAGAAGAAGTCGGCACATTAATTACTGCACTAGGCTGCGGTATTGGCAAGGATGAGTACAATATCGAAAAGCTCCGTTATCACCGCATCATCATCATGACCGATGCGGACGTTGATGGATCACACATCAGGACTTTGTTGCTTACCTTCTTTTATCGTCAGTTGCCCGAGATTGTTGAAAAAGGCTACATCTACATCGCACAGCCGCCGTTGTACAAAGTGAAAAAAGGCAAACAAGAGCATTATGTCAAAGACGATGCCCAGTTAAACGAATATCTTATCCAGCTAGCATTGGAGAAAACCCAGTTGTTCACCGATGAAACCACGCCACCCATACAAGGGCAAGGCTTGGAAAAATTGGCGTTGGCGTATACCCAGGCAGTCAGCATCATCAACCGCTTATCAAGGCGTTATGACGATGTATTTATCGAACAACTGACTTATTTAGAACCCCTAAGTGAAGCGCACAAACAAGATCAGCAGCGACTCACCGTATGGGTCGCCAGCTTGCAAAAACGCCTGACGGAAAACGACAACAAAGTCGAATACGAGATAACCCTAGACTATAAAACCAGCGACGATTTCACGATTGTGGTCAGTAAAAAGCAACATGGCATCACCAAAGTCTTCGTCGTTACGGCATCTTTCTTCCACAGCAAGGATTACCAAAAACTGTCTAAATTTGCCGAAGACACCGCAGACCTGTTTACCGAGACCGCGTATTTAAAAATGGGCGAAAGACAGCACCCAGTCGGCAGTTTTAAACAAGCTTTCGAATGGATGATGAAAGAAACAAAAAAAGGTCAATATATTCAAAGATATAAAGGGTTAGGAGAAATGAACCCTGAACAACTTTGGGCAACCACGCTAGATGCTAACAACCGCCGCTTGTTGCAAGTAAGAATCGAAGATGCCATTGCCGCCGATGAAATATTCACCACGCTGATGGGAGATGTTGTAGAACCTAGACGTGACTTCATCGTCAAACACGCCTTAGATGCCACGAATTTGGATGTTTGACATGCCAAGGTGTAGAATGCGGATATGAAACCTTTTTTAAAATGGGCTGGCGGTAAGTATCGATTAGTTGAGCTAATCAAATCAACACTGCCTAAAGGTAATCGTTTAATTGAGCCATTTGTTGGGTCAGGTGCAGTATTTTTAAATACAGATTACTCTGCTAATCTGCTTGCAGATTCAAATCCTGATTTAATCAACTTATTTCAGATCCTTCAAAAAGAAGGTAATGGCTTCATAAATTATTGCCAAAGATTGTTTGTTGCAGAGAATAATACTGAATCAGTTTTTTACGAGCTAAGGGGAGAATTTAACGCTACAAATGACTTGCGAAGAAAAGCATCTTTGTTTGTATATTTGAATCGACACTGCTTCAATGGTTTGTGTAGATATAACTCAAAAGGCGAATTTAATGTGCCGTTTGGTAGGTATACAAAACCAACACTACCAGAAAAAGAAATGTTTTATTTCCATGAAATATCAAAACATGCTGTTTTCGAGGTGGCGGATTATCTAACAACAATGGAAAAAGCTAAGTATGGCGACGTTGTATATTGCGATCCGCCGTATGTCCCCTTATCTGCCACTTCTAGTTTTACAAATTATACAAAAGGTGGTTTTAGTTTAGATGATCAAAATGCCTTGGCTGATACCGCAAAGAAACTACAAAAAGGTGGTATTACTGTTGTTATATCAAATCATGACACAGCTTTCACCAATGAAGTCTATCATCCAGCAAAAATCATAACCTTCAATGTACAGCGGTTCATTTCTAGTGATACCAAGAATAGGAATGCTGTCAGTGAGCTTTTAGCAGTTTTTGCATAAATCCGATGCTTGAGTATTCATTAGTAGAGGAGAAAATCCACACTCATGAGTTTGATTTATTTCAATCAATTATTGCCAGCCCCTCCCAAACTTCATTCAATAGACTTATCTATACCGATACTCAAAATTGTGTCTACCTTTACCACGCTAACTGTTTAGAGTTGATGGATGCCATTATCAAAAAATACCCTAAAGGTTGCTTTGATATGATATTTGCTGACCCACCTTATTTTTTATCAAACGGTGGCATCACCTGTAAGAACGGAAAAATGGTTTCTGTGAATAAAGGTGATTGGGATAAATCTCAGGGGATCGAGTTAAATCATCAGTTTAACTTGGAGTGGTTAAGAAGATGCCAGGTATTGCTTAAAAAAGATGGGACAATTTGGGTAAGTGGCACTTATCATGTGATTCATTCTATTGGGTTTGCGATGCAACAACTAGGCATGAAAATGTTGAATGAAATTACATGGCTGAAACCTAATCCCCCGCCTAATTTATCCTGCCGTTATTTTACTCATTCAACAGAGACTATTTTGTGGGCTGCAAAAAATGAAAAGTCCAAACATATTTTTAATTACGATCTAATGTGTAATGAAAATGAAGGCAAGCAAATGAAATCAGTATGGGTTATTAAACCACCTACAAGAAATGAAAAATTACATGGCAAGCATCCTACTCAAAAACCAGTTGAGTTGTTGGATAGAATTATTCGCGCTTCAACAAAAAAAGATGACTTAATACTAGATCCTTTTTGTGGTTCAGCAACTACAGGAATAGCTGCATTAAAAAATGGACTAAGGTTTATAGGTATTGATTCAAACATAGAATATCTTGATAAATTAGCAATACCAAGAATAAAAGAACTAAATAACAAATTTTAAAAGTTAAACTTTCATGAGATATCTGGATTTTTATAATCAAACACTGAATTGTCATAATGCTGATGAGGTTTTTGAGTACTTCATTAAAAATCTAAAACCAAGTATTTTATTGTGGAATTACTTTGTTAATTGGGACAAAGTATTTCAAAATACAAAAAAAATTGAAGTTGCTCTTAACAATTTAAACTACCTTATTGGCAAAGAGGATTTTGATAATGAGTTTAAATATCTACTTAAAGAAAATCCAAAATTAGCAAAAGTTATTCCTTCGCTTGTTGTTAGAGATGGCAGCAGCAGCACTAAATTCAAGATACTGATTGATTACACCAATAAAAAATTTGTGTATGAAGATTATGACTTTTCAATTTCAATCCCTACAGAAGCTGATATCGAAACATACCTAACCTTTGTCAAAGAGTCGGGTTTAAAGGCGTTGATTACTTCGCAAAAGATTAAAAATCTTGTTGATTACATGATTGGGGTAGAAGCTGGTCTTGATAGCAATGGAAGAAAAAACCGTGGTGGTCAATCAATGGAAGCAATTATTGATTGGTTTATTAAAGATCATTGCAATAAAAATGGTTACGAATACTTAAAAGAAGCTAACGCTACTAAGATTTATGAAAAATGGCAAATCAATGTCCCCGTTGATAAGTCATCTAGAAGATATGATTTCATAATGAATAATGGCAAAGAGTTGGTTATTTTTGAAACTAATTTTTATGGTGGTGGTGGATCAAAACTTAAAGCTACTGCTGGAGAATATAGAAGCTTATTTGACAAACTAGATAATCAATTCAAATTTGTATGGATTACAGATGGCGCAGGTTGGTTTACAACTGCTAAACCATTGCGAGAAACATTTAATCACAATGATTATATTTTTAATTTAGCTATGCTTGAGCAAGGCATTCTTGACGTAATTTAAAGAAGGGTGGTTAACTATGGCTGTAGAAAGAATAACTATTGATTGGCGAATGGACGAGTCTTCAAGAGAAACTCAGCGTACAGCAGTGCTAATGAAGTGGAGTGATGAATCATCAGGTAGTGCCAATTCTTATCAGAGGTATCGTTATAACGTAGAAACATTTTCGGAAAGTGGTGTTATCTATTTGCATAGACCTGCTTTTAAGAATAAAGGTTGTGATTTTGTGGTTAACTGTGAACCACAGTTACCTAGAGATGATGGTAAAAGATATAAAAACCCAAGGCATAGAGATTTAACTCAAGAGCTTTTATTTATATCAAATAGTATTCCTCAATTTAAAGGCGAGATATGGGGTTCAATTCTTAATGTTTTTAATTGTGAAAATGTAGCTAACGTTTCACCTGAATTATGTAATCAAGTGGGCGATACAGAATTAGAGTGGCGTATAGAAAGAGCTTTGAAAGTAGCTAAGTGGTTATTTATTGAGCAGGATATTACTGATTGGAATACGAGTGGAAGGCAAATGTTACTAGATGGAATTCGAGAAAAGCTTGGTCTGTAAGGCCGCAGGCACGATTAGCAAAGCGTAATCGCACTGTTTGATGTTTTTATCCCAACGATTACGCTTGCCAATCAGAGCTAGGCGGGCTGTGCTGGTACCACAAGCACAGCCGTTGACCGTCGAATAGCTTATCCAAGGCTTCCTTTACATCCCGTATGTTGGGCAATTGTAGGTTGGCGGTGAGGTACGAACCCCAACGAGACGTAAAGCCATTCCATGAGAATGCGATGAGGAGTCAACCTTGAAACAAAACCCTGTCCCTGCGCTATCCATTCCATTACCGGCGCAAAAAACCATTTACCCTCAGTCGTTTGCTGCATTGGTGCAAGGTCGGGCAAAGCGAAAACTTGGCGAGCATTTTGGCTTGACCAATTTTGGTGTCAATCTAACCCAACTCGCACCGGGTGCTATTTCGGCGTTATTGCACCATCATTCCAAGCAGGATGAATTTATCTATATTCTTGAAGGGTCGCCAACGCTTTTGTTAGGCAATGATGAGCATGTGCTAAAACCAGGCGATTGTATGGGTTTTAAGGCAGGATCGGATGTTGCCCATCAACTCATCAATCGTACTAATCAGCTAATTACTTACCTTGAAGCGGGTGATCGCACGGTAGGTGATGCGGTGGAATATCCTCAGGACGATTTGAAAGCGACACAATTGGCAAACGGAGCGTGGTCTTTAACGCACAAAGACGATAGTCCTTATTAATTTAAGCCAAGCCCTGCAAGTCTTTTGGGTTACTGGACACAAATGGGCAGTTTATCTGCTGCCGAACCGGGTCCAGGAAATATCTTGCCTACCCGCTGCCAGCTATCCCGATGCTGCTTATAAACCCCGCGCTTGCCACAACCTGATGCCTCCCAGCGGGTGGCATCTAACTGGTTCAAGGTAACTGAGCAACATAAATCCTCACGCGAATACTTTGATAACGAGAGCGTCTCAGATGTGGAAGTAGAGGTTGAGCCTTGGTTGCAGGCAAATAAGCTACAGCAGGCAATCATCAGGATGGTGTTTTTCATGATATTCTCGGGGTTAAAGACCAACGTACAGGGGTGAGAGCAACACCCAACAATATGGCGCGTAATATACTTTGTTGGGAGTACTCATGTCACTGATTTTGCGTGGATTTCACTGATTTGTCACTAAGCCACTTAGTCGTAGCTATAATGCTTACGCAATGCCTTGACGACTTTCCAATGGCTGTTTAGACCTTCGGGAAAAACAACTAAATCCCCAGGTAAGATTCTTACAGGTTCACCACCTTCGGGTGTCACAAGAATTTCGCCTTCCAAGATATAAGCAGTTTCAGTTTCGTCAAAGTCGATAGGGAACTCGGAGACTTCCTTCTCCCATATAGACCAATTGGCTACGCCCAATACTTTCAATCGTTCTTCGCTAGGGTTATGTTCTATGGTGATTTGTGGCATGGGTTTCCTTTATGGTAGATTTAGGATGGTACGTTGAAAAGCAATTAATTGAAGAACTCGTTCATAAGCTTGCTACAGAGACCTAAAAAAGCAGATGTGTGGGAACTGCAAGACATTTTAGGTTATTCCAAGTGGGATAACTATAAAAAATGCGGATGAAAAGCCAAAAAATCTCGTGAAAACGCGAGTTTCAAGGGTTCAGATCATTTTGCCGATGTAGTGAAAATGGTCGGGTTTGGAAGTTGTTCTCAACGAAAAATAGATGACATTGCCTTGCCCCGCTTGCCATTCTAAATCATAATTTAAAATCTCTCCCACGCAGATAATAGGAGCTAAGCAAGGCTGTTCCGGTTGTTAATAACTGGAACAGCATTGTTTTTGCGCTGTTATTCCTTCGATAAACTTAGGACGAACGATAATTTGATTAGATTTCTGTATTCAAAAATCAGGATTTAAAATAGCGATCAGTTTCCGCTTTAACGACTTTAGATAGCAATAACAGACCAATGAGATTTGGCAAGGCCATCATCCCGTTCATCAGGTCGGAAATATTCCACACCAATTCCAGATTCATCATTGCCCCGACAACCACAGCCGCAATAAAAGCAATACGGTAAATAAAGATACAGCGCGATCCTAACAAGTATTCAATGGCTTTTTCGCCGTAATAATTCCAGCCGATTAAGGTTGAATAAGCAAATAGTGAGGTGGATACCGCCACAATAATTTCGCCTGTGACACCTAATGTTTCTGCGAAACTGGCACTGGTCAGTTGTCCTGGGCTAATGCCTTGCGTCCACGGTGTTGCGGTCAAAATGACGAGTGCGGTCATGGTGCAGACTACCAACGTGTCTATGAAAGTTTGGGTCATGCTAACCAGTGCTTGCCTGACCGGATCATAAGTACGTGCCGCTGCCGCTGCAATGGGTGCAGAACCCAACCCGGATTCGTTGGAAAACACGCCACGGGCAATCCCAAAACGCATGGCGGTAGCAATCGTGGCACCAGCAAAACCACCTGTTGCCGCCATCGGTGCAAAGGCATGTTGAAAAATAAGTGCGAACGCCTCAGGGATTTCCGATACATTCAACGCAAGCACGACTAAGGCTGCACCTACGTAACCCACAATCATGAGCGGCACCAGGAACGAGGTGAACTTGCCGATGGAACGAATGCCACCCAGGATAACCAATGCCGTCAACACCATCAACACCACGCCCGTGCCCCAGGGCTGGATATGGAAAGTGGACTCGAAAATTTTAGCGGTGGCATTGGCTTGTGTCATATTGCCAATACCAAAGGTTGCCAGGGCAGTGAACACGGCGAACAACCAACCCAACCACGGCAATCCGGCACCTTTGCTGATGTAATACATAGGACCACCACGCATCCCATGTTCGCCTTTTTCGCGGTATTTGACCGCAAGGACGGCTTCGGAATATTTCGTCACCATTCCCACCAGGCCGGTCATCCACATCCAGAACACCGCCCCAGGGCCGCCGAGCGAGATCGCCGTCGCCACTCCGACAATATTGCCAATGCCTACCGTGGCCGCCAATGCGGTCATCAAAGCCGCAAAATGGCTGATGTCGCCGTCTTCACCGTGGTCTTTATGGAAAATTATTCGGAACGCCAAGGGCAAAACACGAAATTGCAAGCCTTTCAACAAGATAGTCAAATACAAGCCCGTACCGACTAGCAAAGTCAGCATCGGTGGTCCCCAGACCCAGCCTGATAAGGTTGAGATGAGCGTTTCAAAGGAATTTATCATGATCTTATTTTCTATAGGGAATTACGGTTTGAATGTTTTGCATCTCAGTACGGTATTTTGTCCATCTTCTGATTCCAAACATCAAAAGGTTTCCGTGCGTCTTGCAGATTAATGTGGTGCATAGCAATGCGTCGATGTTGCGGCAGTAGATTAATTTCATCGTAGATAAAGCTGTCATCAAATTTGGCAGCGGCGGCATCAAAACGATTACACGCATAGTACACAGCATCCAATCTTGCCCAGTAGATTGCACCTAAGCACATGGGGCAAGGTTCGCAACTGCTGTACAACACACAACCCGTCAGCCGGAAATCATTAAGGTGCTTGCAAGCGGCTCTAATCGCCATGACCTCTGCATGTGCAGTAGGGTCAATGGTGCTGGTGACTTTATTGGCACTAGCGGCAATGATGCGGTTGTCTTTGACGATGACTGCGCCATAAGGTCCCCCTTCGCCGCTATCGACATTATCCGCTGCCAATTGCAGAGCTTGACGCAAAAAGGTTTCGTGCATTTATATTTGCTCTATAAACCCAATGGGTTATTGGGATCAACACCGTCCATAAACGGTAAACGTCGGTCTTGATTGGTGAGTTGGTAGATTTTTCCTAGCCAGTTATTGAACACGGCTTTGGCGGTATCGCGCCAAGTGTTGTCGAGATGCTCCAAAATCAGATGTTCAGGGAACGGTTCAAGTTCGCTGCCGTTTTGTTTAGCTTGTTTGACGTGTTGTTCATAAGCCAAGAGTGCTGGCTGGACAGTGGCGTTAAAATAGTTTTCTGGAAAAGGCGGGTAATCCTCCAATTCACCGTGATAAAACCGCAGCACTTCGCGTTTGTATTCTTTTAGCAGGCTAATGTCATCGTATTCTGGATGACCTTGGAAGAACACGGTACGGAAACCATCGGGGCTGACAGCAAGGTGTACCCCTGCCTCTTTGCTGGCGACCAACACTTTAAGGCCGTGCGCCTCCATATCGTTTTGAAAGATTTCGTTAAAACGAGAATGCGGCACATCAAAGCGCGTGTTGATTTCGGCCACCAAAGGATGCGTACGGTTGAAGGTTTTATGTGCGAATACGCCCCAACGCTTCTTGCCGATAGGAGTGCGTTTTATGCCATAGCTATACTGGATCAAGGCATGGGTAGCAAGGCAGGAGCAAATTACCGAGGTAACATTTTGCGTAGCCCAAGAAAACACTTCGGTTAGCGGTTGCCAAAAATCTTCCTCAGCTAGTTTTGTTCCGACGACGTTAGCACCGCTGATAATCAAACCATCCAGCCCATCCTGCTTGATTTGCTCGAACGATTCGTAATATTTGTCGATATGGGCTTGCGCTTCTGTGCTTCTGGTCAAGCCTTCTATCGTGAAAAGGTGAACGTGGAATTGCACAATCTGGTTACACGCACCCAACAATCTAAGAAACTGCCTTTCCGTCGCTTCCAAAGCCGCATCCGGCATCATGTTGAGCAAACCAATGTGCATTTCCCGAATGTCCTGGTTAGCGGCACGGATTGGATCCAATATCTCCTCACCCTCTTCCTGTAAACGACGGAAGGTTGGTAAGTCTGTGTGGGCGACTAAAGGCATGATCGACAGGACTTAGTTGCTTAATGCCTGAGCAACAAGATGAATAAAATCAGCTTCATTTTTCACATGCGCCGCATCATTAGCATCTACGGTGTAACCGTATTGATCGGCGATAGCCTGGTATCGAGGTATTCTTGATTTGAATAGTTCAGGAAACACCCAGGTCACAAATTCATCGGGTGGAATACTGGCTGAGGAAGAATATTTTTTCAACGCCATAAACGCTGCTAATTTTTCTTCAAGAAAATCTTCGCGGTAATACAGCGGTTTAGGATCGGTTTTGGCACGTTCGATGATGGTTTGTTCTAACGTAAGCGGTATTTTGATGTAGATGATAAGCGTGTGCTGGGCAAGGGTCTCTAATGCTTCCTGGTCGTCCAGTTCGCACACACTGCCGCCAGCGTCGTTGATAAAGTGTTTGTAACCGTAGATGTCTTCGGCTTTTTCGATAAATTCGGGTACATCTTTCATCGCTGCGACTTCGGCTTGGTGATGCAGTTTTTGACGACGTTTGAATTCTTGCAAGGACAAACCATTCTGGTCGGGATTGCCCAGTTTGCCGAGGAAGCTGGACACTGGAGCAAGGTTGTCCACCGTAAGCTTATTGCTGATATGAATAGAATCGCTCAATAGCAAGTTACGCAGAAATGGCACTTGCATCGCCTCACGCTTGATGTTGTCGAGGATAGGCTCATCCATGTATTTGGTGCCAATGCGGTAATCACCGGAATAATGAAACCATTTCGACTTGGGCAGCTTGTTTGCCAGCGTGGTCTTGCCCGCGCCAGACATCGCCAGCAAGGTTATCCGCTTGGACGGCCAATCCAGAAAGTCCCTGGCACTCATACGCATGATATGTCCTTAATTAATCGAGATAGTCTTCAATATCAACATCATCAAGATTGGGTCGGTGTACATCGGTATCGGTATAGCCAAGGTCGTCACTTTCAATTTCATCGAAAGGTGCGCTCCAGTCTTCCGGGTCTTCGATGTAATCGAAAGTTGAGCCGTACCAACTTTCCATATCGTATTCGCCGATGTCACCATTCAGGTACTGCACTTCAATTGAGTCATTTTCCTCCTCAATGTTAAGGACCTTAAACTTCAGATTGTTTTCTACATCCTTGTACCAAGTGCCAATGATGGGGTCTGCTATGGTTGTCATGATAATTACCTCATTGTTTTTAAACAGGCTTTAGGGGGTGGCATAAATAGAAAGCCCTATTTAGTTTAACTATGTTATCTGGAAGTTAATGGTGGTTTGCCATTACCTCGCCCCAACTAGCCATGCCCGTCTTTCAAAGCGCATTTATGATTTCGTCGCTAATAGTTATAGAGGATGTGCTGCTTTCTTGCAAGAGTTTGCTGTGCTACGATGCTGACCTGTTTAAAATTGAAGCGAGCGTACACAACCATGCAGGAAATATTGATTGGTGGACAGAATGGTATCAAGGTTTTTATGGATGCCGCAATGGGTAACCGGCACGGTATGATTTCTGGTGCTACCGGTACGGGCAAAACCATTACTTTGCAAATTCTGGCAGAAGGTTTTTCAAAAATTGGTGTTCCCGTTTTCCTTGCTGATATTAAGGGTGATTTATCTGGGATTACAGCCGCAGGAAAATCGCACGAAAAAATCACCGAACGCATCAAGCAGATTGGCATTAGCGATTACGAGCAACACGGCAAACCTACGGTGTTTTGGGATATTTTTGCTAAAACCGGACATCCGGTACGTGCCACAATTTCTGATATGGGGCCGCTACTGCTGAGTAATTTGCTGGAATTAAACGATACTCAGACTGGAGTACTGTACAGTTGTTTTAAGTTAGCGGACGACAACGGTCTGTTGTTATTGGATTTAAAAGACCTACGCGCCTTATTGACCTGGGTAGGTAGTCAGGACAAAGCGTTACAAACCGAATATGGCAATATAGCTGCCGCCAGCCTGGGCGCAATCCAGCGCCAATTGCTGGTACTGGAGGAACAAGGCGCAGAACATTTTTTTGGTGAACCCGCGTTACAGCTTGATGATCTTTTCAAAACTGATTTTTCTGGTAATGGCGTTATCAGTGTATTAGATGCAACTGATCTGGTCAGCAAATCGCCGCGCTTGTATGCCACGTTTTTGTTATGGCTACTGGCAGAATTGTTTGAAAACCTGCCTGAAGTTGGCGATGCTGATCGCCCCAAATTAGTCCTGTTTTTTGATGAAGCCCATTTGCTATTCGACCAAGCACCTAAATCGCTGCTCAATAAAATCGAGCAAATCGTTAGGCTAATTCGTTCCAAAGGCGTAGGCGTTTACTTTATCAGCCAAAGTCCTTTGGATGTTCCCGAAGATGTATTGGGGCAATTGGGGCTAAAAATACAACATGCCTTACGCGCTTATACCCCGAAAGATCAGCAAGTTGTTAAAAGTGTTGCTGGAACATTCCGCGCTAATCCCACTATTGATACCGAATCTGCGATCCAGGAATTAAAAACTGGGGAAGCTCTGGTTTCCGTGCTAAATAAAGATGGCAGCCCTGCTCAAGTCGAACGAATCTTGATTCGTCCACCCGAATCCCAAATCGGTCCGATAAGCGAAGAATTACGGGCAGAAATAATGAAAAGATCGCCTTTTCATGGTCGTTATGAGGAGGAAATTGATCGAGAATCGGCTTATGAAATGCTCAAACAGAAGACCGAGCAGCAAAATCAAGAAAAACTGGAAGAACAAGAAGCCAAAAAAGAGAAAAAAGCCGCATCAGGCGGTGACCGCCAACGTCAAACCGTAACAGAAGCATTAATCAAGAACGCTGCTCGCAGTATCGGTACAACGGTAGGGCGGCAGATAATACGCGGCATTATGGGTTCTTTGATGGGGCGGAGATGAGCCGTAGGCGGGTTCTTGTAACCTAAGTAGTAAAAAAATTAGTCCCGTTTGAAAAATAAGTTAAATTGAAGTAGGTTCGGTTAGGAACAAAATAGCGTTTCGCAAGTCGAATCCGGTAGCAATACCAAATGAGATTAGTTGTGCGTATTGCTGTTTTAATGTTCATGAAAACCTTTACCACCGTATTGATGCCAATGCAGCTTTTGGGGTTCTCGATATGTCAACGAGAGCCGCTGCAAAAAAACAGGTATTAACGCGGATATTCATCAACTAAAAGGGGATAATTATGAAAAAGTTAACAATTGTATCCGCAAGTGTTTTGTTGTTATTGAGTTTAAGTGCTTTTGCAGAACCGCATTTGGATCAAGCTATTGAACATACCAACGCAGCAATTGAGCATGGTAAGGCTGGTCATGCTTCGGTGGTATTGGAACATGCCAGACCCGCTCTGGAACATGCTATGGCGGGTGCAGTAGTCGCTAAGGGTGCAGCAAAATCGCACATGGACTATGCCATGACTGATTTGGAAGAAGCAATTAAACACGCCAAAGAAGGGGATGATCATGCAGGTGTTGCAACTAAATACGCTGAAACCGCCCTGGAACATCTAAAAGCCGCTAATAAATAGCCGTATATTTTTAGAAAAACGGGCGATAATCGCCCGTTTTTTTTATCTACTGCCACCTAAATTTCTTGTTAAGCTGCTGATATATAGCAGAACTAATGTTATTGCACACCAGCCTTGATGTGATACCATCCCGCAAGTGGATAGCACCACAAAACAATGGAGAACATCAAGAATGCCTGAAACCCCAGTTCAAACAACACCAGAGACAGACCTCTTGTCCTCAGATTTTCTGTTAGGAAATGTCGGTGCGCCTTTTATTATTGGCGCGGCAGTCGGCTACTTTGCCAAAAAGATGCTAAAAGTCGCCTTGTTTATCGGCGGTGCAGCCATTGTGCTGATGTTCGTCGGTGAATACTACCATGTCATCAATATCAGCGATGTCCAGCTACAAAGTGCCGCTGAAACCGTAGCCCAAGGTGCTAAAGATTCGGGCGGTTTTTTGGTTGACCGCCTTACCCGTATTACCAGCAAAGGTGTGAGTGCTGTCGGTGGGTTTTTTGTTGGGTTTAAGTTTGGTTAGGTAAAAGCCAAATCTAATAATAATCCCAATAAGTTCTGATTGTTACCTTCTCCAAAGGAAAAGGTCAGGATGAGGGAGTTTCTATAACAACTTTTTGGGATTGGTATAACGCAGAAAGGCGTAATTCGTAAGTGCCATTTTGCTTGGGTTGCGCTCGGCGAAATACACTGATGCATTTCGCTTTACCGTGCTGATTGGTCTGCCATCGAAGTATGTGCAAGATTGGGCAGTGCATTCTCCGCCATTTGATTATTGAACTCATCTGGTTCGATTATGGCGCTTTCCCGTAATTGCCGTAATCCTTCCTCAGCAAGTTTTCTATTGACAGGGCTTTCATCGTTACGGGCATCCCGCAAAAGCGGTGCCAGTGCTTCGCTCTTCATAAATATGGCTGCCTGAATAGCTTTGAAACGTACCTTGGCAGAATGATCTAGCAATGCCCTATCTTGCAAGGTTTGTAGGGATGCTTCCAGATCATCGCCCAGTTGCCCCGATTCACCCGTAATTTGCTGTCTTTCTGACAGAGTCGTCACTTCCGTATGCTCTTCGAGTTCAACACCACCGCCGCTTTGTTCAACTGCTACCCAGTCTGGTTCAAGTCGATTGTTTGTGTCATCTTGTTGTTTAACAAGTTCAATCCGGTGTTGCAAAGCTTGGCAGGCCAGATCAGAAAGCAGTTGCTTAGGATCTTGACAGATACTTTCAACTGCTTTTGCCTGCGATTCTGAAAATTCATTCAGGTCATTTGAGGTGAGCAGATGGTTTAAGGTCTCAACGATAGCGTTGGTATTAATGGTGTCATTCGATGCCATTGAAAGCTGATTGTCATTGGTCGAATTATTAGAGGGTGAGTGCGTGAAAGGTTCTTGTTTTAACGTATTAGGTGGATTTTGTTGATCTAGCTGTGAGTCTTTAGCATCAGTTAGATACTGAGCTTTGTGTTGGGCGGTTGGATCAGGCTGGTCATTATCAAGCATGAAATATGCACTAGATAATCCTAGTGCCACAAAGCAGATAAAAAAGCTTTTTTTTGTCATTATAGATACCCGTTTATCCTAATAAGCGAAAGCACCACCCGCAAGCGGGTGATGCGATAGACTTAACTCATTATTTTCTGAATAACTCTGTTCGTGTATAGTCGTTGCGTGTATCGCCAGCGGCAAACTTGGTGCGGGTTTCAACTTCAAGGAAAGTTCCGCCATCTAGGTCGTAAACGCGTTGGGCAGTGACTAACATGGTAGAGAAACCGAAATCGTATTGACCACTCAGTCCTTGAGCTACCGTGGAAGATACACTCTTGCTAAACCGTGAAGCAAGAATATTACCATGATTACAAGGTGTTGGGCTGCAAGCACCAAAGGTGTTGATCCTGAAGCCAGTGAGGACATTATTGGTGACAACAACTTTAACGATGCCACCGGTAGCTGAGTTAACATTAGTCCAAGTTCCTACTAAATTAGTGGTGTTGCTGGGTTGAAGCGCGAAAGCAGACTGGCTTAACGCGGCAAAGAGGAATAATCCAAAAAACGCGGATAGTGATTTTTTCATGTTCATTTTTTTCTCCAAGTTTGTAATATTAATTAAGTTTGACCGAATTATCGTGTCGTGACATAGATTAATAAAAATGAACAACTTAAGAAGTTAACTATTACCTCTTTGCTGTGTATAAAAATACCTTTCACTTGGTTTTCCTGCTGGGTAATCCGTATTTCAGAATCGCTAATAACTGACATCAGACGCTATCTGCTTGAAAACCAGCCAATCCCCCCCATGTCAGTAGTAGTACAAAACTACTCTTTGAGAGGTAAGCCATGCGAATGGACAAATTGACCAGTAAATTTCAGGCGGCGTTAGCCGATGCCCAAAGTCTGGCATTGGGTAAAGACCACCAATTTATCGAACCTGTGCATCTGATGTTGGCATTGCTAGATCAAGAAGGTGGCAGTATCAAGCCACTGCTGTCGCAAATTGGCATTAATGTCCCAGTATTTCGTAGCGAGTTGACTAAGGAACTGGCGCGGATTGCTACGGTAGCAGGTTCGGGCGGTGATGTGCAGATTTCCAATGGGCTGGGGAGATTGCTTAACCTGACCGATAAGCTGGCACAAAAGCGCAATGACCAGTTCATTTCCAGCGAATTGTTCCTGTTGGCTGCACTGGAAGAGAAAGGTTCGCTGCAAGATTTATTCAAAAAACATGGCATCACTAAACAAACCGTGGAGCAAGTCATTGATGCAATGCGTGGCGGTCAAGCAGTGGATGACCCTAATGCCGAAGACCAACGTCAAGCGTTAAAAAAATACACCGTTGATCTTACCGAGCGTGCAGAACAAGGTAAGCTTGATCCCGTTATCGGCAGAGATGACGAAATTCGCCGTACTATTCAAGTCTTACAACGCCGTACCAAAAATAATCCGGTGTTAATCGGCGAACCGGGCGTGGGTAAAACCGCGATTGTTGAAGGCCTCGCGCAACGCATTGTTAACGGCGAAGTGCCAGAAGGCATGAAGCATAAACAAGTGTTGGCGTTGGATATGGCGGCATTGATTGCGGGCGCGAAATTTCGTGGCGAATTTGAAGAACGCCTGAAAGCGGTGCTAAATGATTTAGCCAAACAAGAAGGCCAAGTCATCTTATTTATTGATGAGCTGCATACCATGGTCGGCGCGGGTAAAGCCGAAGGCGCGATGGATGCAGGCAATATGTTGAAACCGGCTCTAGCGCGGGGAGAACTGCACTGCGTAGGCGCGACAACGCTGGATGAATACCGCAAATACGTCGAAAAAGATGCCGCTTTGGAACGCCGTTTCCAGAAGGTCTTGGTCGATCAACCCTCGGTAGAAGACACCATCGCCATCTTACGTGGCTTGAAAGAAAAATACGAAGTGCATCATGGCGTGGATATTACCGACCCTGCGATTGTGGCGGCAGCAACTTTATCCTACCGTTATATAGCCGACCGACAATTGCCTGACAAAGCGATTGATTTGATCGACGAAGCAGCCAGCCGTATTCGTATGGAAATGGATTCCAAACCGGAGGAAATGGATAAGTTCTATCGGCGTTTGATTCAGTTGAAGATCGAACAGGTCGCGCTGAAAAAAGAATCCGATGCCGCCTCCAAAAAACGCTTGGTTATGCTGGAAGAAGACATTAGCGACCTGGAAAAGGAATATTCTGACCTGGAAGAAATCTGGAAAGCAGAAAAAGCGTCCTTGCAGGGTTCGGCATCCATCAAGGAAAAACTTGAACACGCCAGGACTGAACTGGAAGCCGCCAGTCGTGCGAATGACTTGGCGCGTATGTCAGAATTGCAGTACGGTATTATTCCCGCCCTGGAAAAGCAGTTACAAACGGCTGTGCCTGCCGAACACCAAAAGATGACCTTATTGCGGAATAAGGTTACGGAAGAAGAAATTGCCGAGGTCGTTTCAAAATGGACAGGCATCCCCGTAAGCAAAATGCTGGAAGGTGAGCGGGAAAAACTGTTGCACATGGAAGCAGCGCTCAGTAAACGGGTCGTCGGCCAGGAAGAAGCATTGAAAGCGGTCAGTAACGCCATCCGCCGCTCAAGGGCAGGCTTATCAGACCCTAATCGCCCCAATGGTTCGTTCCTGTTCCTGGGGCCAACTGGTGTCGGTAAAACCGAATTATGTAAAACGCTGGCGGAGTTCCTATTCGATACGCCCGACGCTATGGTGCGTATCGACATGTCAGAATTTATGGAAAAGCATTCGGTCGCCCGTTTGATTGGCGCACCTCCCGGCTACGTCGGTTACGAAGAAGGCGGCTACTTGACCGAACTGGTTCGGCGCAAGCCTTATTCCGTCATCCTGATGGACGAGATCGAAAAAGCGCATCCTGATGTATTCAACATATTGTTGCAGGTGCTGGATGATGGGCGATTGACCGATGGTCAAGGCCGGACTGTTGATTTCAGGAATACCGTCATTGTCATGACTTCAAACCTGGGTTCTGACGTGATTCAGGAGTTGGCAGGCGAAGCACAAGAACGTGCGAGTGTGAAGGGAGGCATGACACCAGAAGCGGCTGAAGCCAATTATCAGGCTATGAAAACAGCGGTAATGGAAATCGTTGGCACGCGTTTTCGCCCTGAGTTTATTAACCGGATAGATGAGGCGGTCGTGTTTCATCCCCTGGGTAGGGCGCAGATTCGGACGATTTCCAAGATTCAGATCGAACATTTACACAAACGTTTGCAAGACCGCGAAATAGGTTTCGATATTTCCGATGAAGCCTTGGATTTACTCGGTGAGGCAGGTTTTGATCCAGTCTACGGGGCAAGGCCGATGAAACGCGCAATACAGCAACAACTGGAAAACCCGTTGGCACAAGAAATCCTGGCGGGTAATTTTTTGGCAGGGGATGTCATCAAGGTGACTGTTGAAAATGATGCATTGAAGTTTGTTAAAAACTAAATTATGAAAAACTGGATAGGGGCTTTGTCCCTGTCCAGTTTTTTTGTGTAAGTCAATTTAGCAAATTAATTGGGTTCAATTCGTTCTAACAAATGATAGCCCACTTCCCCTGCCATCTTACTTTTTAACAACTGCCAATTTTCCGGCAATTCATCAAGAAATTTCAGCTTACTCTCTACTTCCACATAAATCTTCGCCTGTTGGCTTAACCAGCCTTTATCTTCTAGCCAGTGGCAGGTTTGTATTGCCAAATCCATTCCAAAAGGCGGATCGAGGAAAACAATATCGAAGGGTTCGGCATCGGTTGCAAGATAGCGGAAGACATCGCTTTGGATGATTTTTATTTGTGTTGCAGCCAGCTTGACGGCATTTTCTTTTAAGGCGCGACAGGCTTCGGGGTTGGTTTCGACTTGGACAACAGATTTTGCACCGCGTGAGGCGGCTTCAAACCCTAACGCGCCGCTTCCAGCGTATAAGTCCAGGCAACGGCTACTGGGGATGTCGTATTGCAACCAGTTGAACAGGGTTTCCCGAACCCTGGCTGGGGTGGGCCTGAGTCCGTGGGCATCGTAAAAGTCGATCTGGCGACTGCGCCATTCGCCGCCAATTATCCTGAGCTTATTTTGCAACGGCAGTGGCTGAGTTGCCTACGGTAACGGTTTGCAATAGCTCGGTATTTACGCGGCGTTTGAAGGCATCTGTGATGGAAGCCACAGTGATTCCTTCCACTTTTTGCCTGAAGGTGTCCAGATAATCCAGGGGCAAATCATAAAAACCGATCATAGCGACATAAGTGGCGAGTTTCTTGTTGGTATCAAACCGCATGGGGAAGCCGCCGATGATATTCTTTTTAGCGGCATCCAGTTCTGTTTGGGTGGGACCTTTGCTGATAAAGTCCTTCAAGGTTGCGTTAAGTACTTCGACCGCTTGTTTGGTTTGGTCGTTGCGGGTTTGCAGGCTGACCGTAAAAGGCCCCGGTTTTAACATGGGCGCAAAGGAGCTGGAGGCACTGTAAGCCAAGCCTCGTTTTTCGCGCACTTCACTAAACAGCTTGGATACCAAGCCGCTACCACCCAGGATGTGATTGCCTACGTATAGGTTGTAGTAGTCGGGGTCTTTACGGTAGCTGCCAGGAAGACCAACAAGGACATGGGTTTGCGTTGAAGGAAATTCAATGTGCTGCTGGCTGGCTTGTGTGGGCATTGCCACATCGGGTAGCGGTTCTGGTTTTTGTCCAGTGGGTAAGCCAGTTAGGAGCCTTTCAGCCGTTTGTTCTGCTTGTTGTTTGGATAAATTGCCGACAATAACGACGATGGCATTGCTAGTCACATAATATTTTTTGTAGAACTGGGCGAGGTCAGATACTTTAAGATTGTTGACTGTTGCCATCACGCCAGAATCGGGGTGTGCATAGGGATGAGTGCCATATAGTTTGTCAGAAAAAGCCAAGCTGGCAACTTCGGCGGGAGATTCTTCCCGTTGTTTGATTGCGGCTAGGGTGCGGTTTTTTTCCCGTAAAAAATCGGCTTTTTTAAACAAAGGCTTAGTCAGGATGACATGCATGGTCTCTAGTGCTTTGTCGAATAAAGCAGGTTCTGTCAGTGTACGCAAGGACAGGGAGGCCGTATCGCTGGAAACACCTGTGCCAAAATTGGCACCAACACTTTCAAAACGCAGGGCAATTTGGTCAGCGTTCCACTGTCCCGCGCCAGTATCCAGTAAGCCGGAAGTCAGTGCGGACAAGCCAAATTGCTGACCATCCCGTGCGCTTCCGGCATCGAAAACAACTTGTATATCGGCCATCGGTAACGCATCAGCTTGGACGAAGTAAACGCGGCTGCCTTGTGATGTTTGCCAATGCTCAATTTTTGCGGTGGCAAAGCTAGCTTGACTAACAATAAGTAATATAAAACCGATTAATTTAAAATTCATTATGCCCCTCCTTTTTTGGCGGTAGTCGTCTTATTGATGGCTTGCGGCTCCAGATAAGCGATATTCAGATGATCTTCTATCAGATATTTAATAGCGACTTCTTGCACTTGTGCAGCAGTCACCTGATTGACTTTAGCGACATATTCATCTGCTTTTTGCCAGCCTAATCCAACGGTTTCTAGCATACCTAGCTGCATGGCTTGATAGAAGTTAGAATCCCGCTCGTAAACCGCACTGGCTAAAACTTGCGCTTTAATGCGTTGCAGTTCTTCATCGCTCACTAGGGTTTTTTGTAGTTTGGTGATTTCCGCCTTTAATGCGGTTTCCATTTGCATCAAGGTTTTACCTTCTGCGGGTGTTGCTTCCAGTTCAAACAAATCCGGCAAGCGTGAAGTCAGTCCATAACCTGCTCCAGCGGCTACGGCAATCTGCTTGCCGCGCACCAAATCTGAACTTAGGCGAGCGCTGCTACCTCCGTCGAGTACACCAGCCAACACTTCCAGCGCGTAGGCTTCCCATTCATGTTCAGCCGATTTCAATACAGGGACTTTATAACCCATGACAATGGAGGGCAGTTTAGCCGGGACTTTCACCGTCATCCTACGTAAGCCGAGTTGCTCGATTTCGTTTTGTGGTTTAAGTGGCTTGATATCGCTGGTCTTGAGTGGAGCAAAATATTTTTCCGACAGCGCAAAAACATCCTCAGCCTTGACATCACCGACAACTACTAAGGTGGCATTGTTTGGTGCGTACCAGCGTTGATACCATTCCTGCAAGTCGGGAACGGTATAGTTGGCAATATCGGCAGGCCAGCCGATGACGGGGTGCTTGTAAGGGCTGTTGCTGTACGCCATCGCATTGAAATGTTCCTGCATTTTGCCCTGGGGATTATCCTCAGTCCGCATACGGCGTTCTTCGGTGACGACCTGGAGTTCTTTTTTCAATTCCTCAGGCAATAAATGCAGGTTACGCATCCGGTCCGCTTCCAATTCCATACTGACTTCCAACTTGTCGGCTGCCATCGTTTGGAAATAAGCGGTGTAATCCTGGCCTGTGAACGCATTTTCATCACCGCCGTTCTCGGCAATAATTCGCGAGAATTCACCGACCGCATGTTTATCCGTACCTTTGAACATCATGTGTTCCAGCATGTGCGAAATGCCAGTGATTCCGCCTGGCTCATAGCTTGAGCCGACTTTATACCAGACTTGAGATACCACAACAGGTGAGCGGTGGTCTTCTTTGACCAGCACCTTCAAACCATTAGCTAATACGTGTTCAGAGACTTTAGGTTCAGCATTAGCAGACAATATTGGCAAACATAACATTGCCGCACAAAGTAATCTTGCGTTCATAACTCCCTCGTTGTTATTGATGTTAGCGCTTCGGACTGTTTGAATAATCATTGGTTCACTGTATGCTATAGCATAACCGAATTGTTGAAACTGTATACCCTGCTTAATCAAGCAATTACATGTTTAGTTCTATAATTAAGTCAACTATTTATGTAAAATGTTGTCTACTGTGTTTTTCTTAACTAGAAATAGCTTGTGCCTGATACCTTAAATAGACCAGATTATTTACCAGACTTCAATAATCCTCCGTTAAATGAGGTTGTTTTAGGCGTTCAGTTTAGTCAACCCAACGGTTATCAACAAATTTTGGCTGGTAAGGTGTGGGATCTGTTTCGTGAGGACTATCCGCTTGTTCAAGAACAGATGCCGCTTCAACCAACTTTCGAAGTCTTTGGATTGCCTTCGCAAGGTACAATTATTAATCACCTAAATTTTGGCGTTGGAAGTTTATTGCATAGCCGATATTGGTTTTTGAACAAGAATGGTGATGAATTAATCCAATTCCAGCAAAATAGGCTTTTGCACAATTGGCGTAAGATCGGCGACCAAGCTAATCAATATCCTCGGTTTGAGTCAATGATTCAACGATTCGAAGGGGAACTAAATAAATTTCAAAACTATGTTAATAGTTTAGAAACTCAAGAACTCCAGATTAACCAATGTGAAATAAGCTATATAAACCATATCGTAGGTATTAATGGAATTACAAACTTTTCAGATTGGCTGAATTTCATTAGCGATGAGAAAATGATGTTAGATGATTTCAATTTACGCTTTAGTGAAGTTATAAACAATAATGATAATAAGCCAATTGGTCGATTAGTTTGTGAGACATCGTTAGGAATTACAAAAGAATCTAACTGTATGATATTGTGTACATTTACAGTTCGAGGTGCGCCCGAAAGCAACACTATTAATTCAGCAATTGAATTCATAAAAAAAGGACGTGATTTAATTGTTTGTCGATTTTCTGAGCTAACTACAGAAAAAGCGCATGAAAAATGGGGTAGGTTAAAATGATTGCTTCCAACACGATCCAATTTCCAAGTAAGGCTTCAAAGAAAATTGAGCCAAGCCCAAGAATTACACTGTCAGAAAAAAATAACGTATGGCAAGAAAAAACCATTAAGCGTCTTGAGGAACTTATTCGGCTAGAAATCGGATGGGATGGCTATCAAGGTATAGCAGTAAGCTTAGAAAATGTTCTATTTACTCTAAATATGCTTGAAAAAATATGTAAATGGAACACTGAAGCCCCGCAAATCGTTCCAGGTTATTCGGGTGACCTTCAGGTCGAGTGGCATACATTAAATGGTGATTTAGAGTTGCATGTTGAAAAGCCAAATAAGGTTAATGCTTGGTTTTGGCACGTTAAGGACGACTCGGAAGGTGAAGAATTACAATTAAAAAATGATTTTTCCAAAGTTGCCGAATGGGTAAAAGCGATTACGGAGTCGCCAGTTGCCGCTGAATCCGCCGCCGCGTGATGCGAATGGGGTTGTCATTCCCCATGACCATGAAGGAATTCTGCCAAACGACGGAATAATTCGAAGGGCATCAAAGCAGCACGTTATTTTTGATCCGAAAATTGAGGGCAATCGTCTTTCTTCTTCACTGTTTGAGCCTTCGTCGGGACACAATGGTGGATTATCTGTAGATTTACAGAGCCAAATAGAAGAAGCTGGTCTTATTGCTACAGATTTTGTAACGAACCCACCTTTTATAGGCTCAATTCGATTTATTGCCTGCCAACTTCGAGAAGAAGGCTTCAAAGTCGGATACGATCCCATTTTAAATCAACCCAACCTTCAAGATAATCCTTACCACGGTGAAGTTTGGGGTAACTTTTCTAAGGCCAAAAAGAAAAGGTTGTTTCAACTTTGTAGCTGGTTTGTTCCTATTGAAAAGGTATCTATCCAGTAAAACTCTCGATACAATACGCCAGTTTAATGACAACCCAAACCACAACCATCCCCTCATCCTGGAAAAGCTACCTAGAACTCTGCAAACCCAACGTAGTGGCGGAAATGCTGTTTACGGCGGTGGTGGGCATGTTGTTGGCGGTTCCTGGGATGCCGCCGTTGGATAAGGTTGTTTACGGCATCGTCGGGATTGCCTTGGCGGCGGCTTCGGCGGCGGCAATTAATCACCTAATCGACCAAAAAATAGACGGCATCCTCAATCCTCATCGGCCTTTGCCCCAGCATTATCTGAAATCATCAGATGTCATTGCTTTTGCTGCGGTATTGGGTGTGACTTCGATGCTGGTGTTGATGTTGAAGGTCAATATGCTAACCGCCGTCCTCACTTTTGTGTCCTTATTCGGTTATGCGATTATTTACACGCTTTGGCTTAAACGGGCTACCCCCCAAAACATCGTCATTGGTGGCGCTTTTGGCGCAACGCCGCCCCTGCTGGGTTGGTGTGCAATTTCCGGCGAAGTCCATCCCTATGCTTTGCTGCTGGTATTGATTATCTTCGTGTGGACACCACCGCATTTTTGGCCGTTGGCTATTGCACGGCAAGAAAAATATGCGTTGGTTAATATTCCCATGCTACCTGTTACCCATGGAGCGGAATTTACCCGTTTGCAGATATTGCTTTACGCCGTGTTGTTGCTCGTTGTCACCTTATTGCCGTATTTGACGGGGATGAGCGGACTGATTTATTTGGTTTCTGCATTGCTGTTAGGGTTCGGATTTATCTACTTTGCCGTGTTGATGATGCGGAATAAAGATGCTAAAACTGCTATGAAAACATTTTGGTTTTCGATCATTTATATAACGCTTCTGTTCGCTGCGCTGTTAATCGACCATTATGTCCGACTGACCTTATGACCTTCTCACACCATCTGCAAACGCCCCATCCTGAGCATCCTTTTGCAGAAACGATAAGGATACTGGGCAAAGGCAAAAAGGGTTCAAGAGCGCTGACACAGGATGAAGCCTATAACGCCATGAAGATGATTCTGGCTGACGAGGTGTTACCTGTGCAATTGGGTGCCTTCTTGATGTTAATGCGCGTTAAGGAAGAAACGCCAGAAGAACTGGCGGGTTTTGTGTTGGCGGCAAGAGAATCTTGTCATTTGGCTGGCGATAGCGCGTTGGTCGATCTGGATTGGGCTACGTATGCAGGTAAAAGACGGCATTTGCCGTGGTTTTTGCTTTCTGCGTTGTTATTGGCCGCAAATGGCATCAAAGTGTTTATGCACGGTTCGCAAGGGCCATCAAGCAGTCGCTTATATACACAAAATGTGTTGGCTTATCTCGGATTGGGAGTTGCAACAACTGTTGAACAAGCCAAAACACAGCTTGCAGAGCAATATTTCAGTTATTTATCTCTGGAGCAAATCTGTCCTAAGCTACATGAGATAATCGAATTACGACCCATTTTAGGTTTGCGTTCGCCCGTGCATACCTTGGTAAAATTGTTAAATCCGTTCAATGCCCAATATAGCATTCAGGGAATTTTTCACCCTTCGTACCGATCAGTACATCAACAAGCTGCCGCCTTGTTACAACAACCTCACGCTGCTGCACTAAAAGGCGAGGGCGGCGAGACTGAACGTAATCCCGATATGGAGTGCTTGGTGCAAAGCGTCCACAACGGTGAATTAATTGATGAAACTTGGCCGGCACTTTTTTCGCATCGGCATGTCAGAGCAGAGAGTTTAGAGCCGCAACTATTGGCTTTGGTTTGGCAAGGCAAAAGCCAGGATGAATTTGCTGAGGCATCGATAATTGGTACGGCGGCGGTCGCCCTGAAATTGCTGGGTAAAGCGGATAGCCAGGAGCAAGCACAAAAATTAGCAACAGACTATTGGCTAGAAAGGGATAAAAAACGGTTTGGATAAGCCGATTTGATTTTGCTGGGTTGTAGTTGTCGATTTTATTTGGGGTTTTTACGCAAATCGCTTATTTTTCGATGAATCTAATATGTTGTGGTTAAAATCAGCCTTTTCCTTAAGGCTGAATAAAAAAGGAAATCATGCGCTTATTACAGATAACCCTCATTGTACTTATTGGTCTTACCGTTTCATTTAATTGCCACGATTCGATTGCGGCTTCATCGGGAACAAAATCCAGCAAAAGCGGTTCACGTCAAGGGCATAAGTCTCATGGTCGAAGCAAAGGAAAAAAAGCCAAGTCCAAAGCGGCTTCCGGCGATGTTTGGGATAGAATCCGCTACGGTTTAAAAATTCCCATTCCTGAACCTTAGCCTTATGGTTCAGAGCAATTAGCACAATTACCACAAAGTGCTGCGCTTAACCGGATCAATCAAACTACCACAGAACAATCAGGTAATAGCGCAAGCAATGAGAAAACGGGGCGTTTGACTTCGGTTATTATTCCTAAAAAACCGAGTAATAATGGTGAACCCATTTCATCTGAAAAATCCAGGATGAGGCAAGTGTTGATGCCTCGTAAAAATAGTAAGGGTGAGCTAGCAGGTAGCACTGATCCCGATAGCCATTACACCCCATTAGGTCGCTTGAAACTGACATCTAAAGAACCCCAAAATTCGCTGTTAAGACGAAAACTTAAGAATACTGATAACAATATTGCCCAAACAGATTCCGCTAAAAAAAGTGGACTTTTTAAGTCGGCATCGGTGCAGCGCATCCGTACTCGCTTGGGATTACATCCTGAGTTGTATAAAAATCCTGATAATAAAGAATTGGTTATAACCGATCAAATGTCAGGAACATCAATAGGTAAAAACAATGTCAACACAGAAAACTCCCAATTAGTCATCAAAGGTTGTGCTGATTTTAACAAAAGTACGGTGATAATTTTGGTTAGAAAACGGTTTTTGTCAGCCCGTTATATGCAGTTGGCTGAGGAATGTCGCATCCGGCAAAATGCAGCTTATGCCAGAATTGACAGGCAGGTTAATGGCTATGGTCGGGATTATTTACAGCGTGTTGCTGAACGTGCCAGACCATTTTTGTTTCACGTAGTCGATTCCTTGAGCAAGTACAATCTGCCAATGGATTTGGCGTTGTTACCTATCGTTGAAAGCGCATATCAACCTACCGCACTGTCATCCGCTCAGGCGGCGGGTATTTGGCAGTTTATTCCAAGTACCGGCAGAGAATTCGGTCTACAGCAGACGGAAGAATACGATGCCAGATTGGATGTGGTGGCAGAAACTCACGCCGCCGTTAGGTTTTTGTCTGGCTTGCGGGATCATTATCGGGGTGATTGGCTATTGGCGTTAGCCGCATACAATGCTGGACCAGGGACAGTGGATGCGGCAATCAGTCGCAATGTCGCGGCAGGCTTGGGGGGTGACTATTGGTCGCTAGACTTACCTGCGGAAACGCAAGATTACGTACCAAGATTATTAGCACTGGCACGAATATTTTCAAATCCGAGTACTTACGGTTTGAAGTTAAGACCTGTCGTCAATGAAACGTATTTTATTAAAGTGCATATCGACCATGAAACCGATATTAAGCATTTAGAAAACAAGGGTTTACGGACAGTTGCCAAGCTCGCTGATTTTAATCCAGATCAGTTTAGTACATTGAACTCGGCCTACCTTAAAGCGACTCTGCCGGAGTTCAAATCATTTAGTTTGTTGATGCCGATCAGCAATGCTAATGTGCTACACCAGAGTTTGGCTTTTATGGCGCAATCGCATAAAGATGAGGAAAAATCCGCATTACACTTTTTCGAGGAGTTGGCACTATTTTCTGAGCCTACTTGGTCAAAAACCCAGATGCCATTTTTGGCGATTAATCCGAATGCAGATCAACAATGGTTTTCCCCAGCGAGGCAATTAGCAGAGATTAGCATTAAGCCAAAATCAACAGCTAATGAGGCAAAAATAGCCAAAACGACAGGGGAAGATTACCTGCCCGTGCATTATCTTGATAAAGGCGAGTCGCTAAAAGCGGTTGCAGAAAATCACGGAGTGAGTGAAGAAGCCTTACGCGAAATTAATAAGCTTAAACGTCGGCAAACAATCTCTTTGGGACAACGTTTGTTGATTCCGCACAAACAATTGGCAGCAGTCACGACCGTAAAAAAGACTAAAGTATCAGTGCTTTTTAAGGGAATAACGGGTGATTTTGATCCACTTCTTTAGATTCGATAAGTCAGTGTTGAGCGTGAATATGTCTGCGTAAGCGAAGGCTACTGCGTTATATTGCAATCACCCCTTTCCATAAAATGCACTATCTCGATAAATATCATGCACATGTCGCAAGAATACCATAATGATAGAGGCAATAGGCAGGGCGAGCAAAATCCCCAAAAATCCAAATAATTGACCACCCGCCATCACGGAAAAAATCACCGCAACAGGATGTAAACCGATTTTGTCACCGACCAGTTTTGGTGTTAGTACTGTGCCTTCCAACGATTGACCAATCAAAAATACCACGGCGACAGGCATCAACTGGGTTAATTCGTGAAACTGCACCAGCGCAGCAGTACAAGCAACTACTATGCCAACGATAGCTCCCAGGTAAGGTACGAAGCTGACCAGTCCTGCCAGCATTCCGATTAATAAGGCTAAATCTAGTCCGACTATCCAAAGCCCCAGGCTGTAAATGCAGCCTAACGCTAACATAACGTAGAACTGCCCACGCAGGAATGCCGATAACACGGTATCAACTTCGCCAGCAAGTTTAACCGTGGTGGGCGTAATCCTTCTTGGCAACAGACCGTAAATCTTGGCAACCAGAATGTCCCAATCCCTTAGCAAATAGAAGGTAACGACGGGAATTAACACCAAGTTCATCAAAAAACCAACGATGATGCCACCGGAATGCGAAAGCGAACTCATCGTGGTAGCGGCGATACCACCGGCTTTTTGCCAATGATTTTTAACGAGAGTGATGAGTTCGTTTATATCGACAGGCTTGAGTGTGATGCCAAAACGCTGTTCCAGCCAAGGTAAGACAACACCATTTATTTTTTCGGCATAAGCAGGCAAATTGCCCAGGAAGTTGGTAATCTGGACTTCAAGTTGTGGTATCAACAGGAATAACACCAGCGCAAATACCAGTGACATGACCGAAAATACCACCAGTACCGATTGAGTCCTGGATAAGCGGCGCTGTTCTAGCCTGTCGGTAAGCGGATCGCCTAAATAGGCAAGAATGGCGGAAAACACAAACGGCATTAACACGGGCGACAATAAATAGACCAGCCAACCGCCGAATGCGATCAATGCCAGCACCAGCCATTTTTGTGAATCGGTCATCGACAATAATCCTAAGCCATTTTGCCCGTGTGCGGGTTTAGTTTTTAAACTAATCCACTAGCACGAAGATACATAAACCCTGCTACCGAAGCTATAACCAACAAACCCAGTGCTGCTGCTATAACCCATTTCAAACTGGTTTTTTCTTTATTAGCGCTGTTTGTATTGGAATGTTGCGTGTTAACGCCCTCAATACTGGCATTGACAGCCCTGAATTTGCCCTGCTTATCTCTTGCTACTTGATAATAAATAATGTCGCCAGGTACGGGACGACGCGCTGTGTCTCCGAGAGAGGAGATATGTATGAACACATCCCTGCCTGCGTTATCGGGGGTAATAAAGCCAAACCCTCGGTCTTCTTTCCACGTTTTTAAAACCCCTTTTAATACTGGTTTTGTCATAAAAATAATTTAATTATAGGTCTGTGATACTGGCTGTTACTGCGCTGACCAACATTGGCTGATCCAGGAAGGTAAGCTTGAATTGTCTTTTGTTAGCTATCTTGGCGTTTTTGCGAGATGCCCATATAACACGGCTTCAAAAACGCGGATTTATTTTATGAGTCCATTCATGTTGTACCCGTGTTTGATTGCAAGTCAATATTTGAGCAGTTGCCCCTTGAATAGCATGATAAAATGCATTCAAAGTTCTACCACCCAAACGAATGAAGATTTCCTAATTAGAATGCTGATTATCCGATGCTTTGGATAATTCAGCACTGAGTCATTTAGATTTTCTCTGAATGATGGCCTTATCATCAATAATTAACTCGGAAATACCGCCCATTACCGACTTTATGGTGCAGGAGGCTTTTTTAAACCCAGCTTTATTCTCACCCACCCATTTCAAGGTGATATAGCTATCTTTATCGCTTTCCGTTGCTGACGGGAAATACACCTGCTCCCCTGTTGCGTCCTTGATGGCTTTGGGACAGGCTTCGGTTGCCATAGTTTGCAAGTTAAAATAATTCCTGACCATAGCCGATGATTCTTTCTGTTCGGTTGATTGTTGATTATTAAGCCCAACCAGTGCGAATCCCACCAGAATTGCACCTACGATGGCTATCGCTAACTTAGTGGTTTCCGACATTTTTTCTTTTGTTTCTTCTTCTGACATTTTGCTACCTCATTATGATTATTACGATTTGTCTGATTGCACACTTGGATTCTATGCCTATTACTCAACTACAGCAATCAAGCTTGATAATGAAACTGCTGAATTAGTTGATTTAGATCAAGGATTGATGAAGTTACCGCCGTCCGTACCAAATTCTTCGGTAAATTTAGAACCATGATGCTCCGTTTTGCACCTTACATCACAGCTATTGCGACCATTCAAACCGTTCAGAATTCAATGCCTTGTTCCGCCATAATGCCTTGCTCGTAGGCATGTTTGATTTTGGTCATCTCAGTCACGGTATCGGCAACTGCAATGACTTCGGGAGCAGCATTACGCCCCGTCATAATTAAATGCAGCCAACGCGGCTTATGGTTAAGAATAAAATCGGCGATTTCATCGCCGCTAATCCAGTTATAGCCGCAGCAATAATTGATTTCATCTAACAAGACAACATCAAATTCTTCGGACAGGATTTTTTGCTTGCTGAATTCCCAGATTTCGCGGCTGGTCTTGATGTCTTGCTCTGGATTTTTGGTGTCCCAGGTAAAACCATCGCCCAGTGCATGCCACTCGATATTGTCGAAGTGCGTCGCGGCTTTTTGTTCCCCAGTTTGCCATTGGCCCTTAATGTACTGAATAACGCAAACTTTCATATCCCAGCCTGCGGCTCGAAACACCATGCCCAAGGCACTGGACGACTTGCCTTTGCCTTCGCCAGTGTTAACTACGACCAATCCGTGCCGTCTATCTCTTGCTTTCATATCGTCCTATGGTATTGTGCAGATACAACAGTGTTCCTTGTCAACGCGCCAAGTTAAACCACGCCGACAAGTTAAAGAAAGCTTACACGAAAAGCCTTTTTATCTCATTACATATTGCTACAATGCCCACCTGCCGACTGATTGATTAATGAAATGGATGTAATACAACGACTCGCCGAAGAATTATCGATCAACGCCAGACAGGTAAAAGCTGCTGTATTGTTACTCGACGAAGGAGCTACCGTACCGTTTATTGCCCGTTACCGAAAAGAGGTAACGGGTGGTCTTGACGACACGCAATTACGGAATCTGGAAGAAAGGTTAGGCTATCTGCGCGAACTCAATGATCGACGAGATTCCATTCTTGCCAGCATTCTCTCTCAAGACAAACTCACGCCAGAATTGGAAGCTGCCATTCTAGCTGCTGATACCAAAACATTGTTGGAAGACCTGTATTTACCTTACAAACCCAAACGACGCACCAAAGCCCAAATTGCACGGGAAGCTGGGCTAGAGCCATTAGCTGATGCTATTTTGGATGACCGGACTGTTATTCCAGAGCAGCAAGCCATCGCTTATATCAATGCCGAACTTGGCGTTGCAGATGCCGCAGCCGCTTTGGAAGGCGCACGGCAAATCATTATGGAACGACTATCTGAGGATGCAGAGCTGTTGGCTAATCTTAGGGAACACGTCTGGCAAAAAGGCTTAATCCATGCCACTGTTGTTAAAGGAAAAGAACAGGAAGGCATCAAATTTACTGATTATTTCGATTACAAAGAAGCGATCAATAAAATCCCTTCGCATCGCGCTTTGGCCTTATTCCGTGGTCGCAATGAGAGCATCTTGTCGCTCAACCTGCTGCCAGAACAGGACGAACAAATTGGACACGATTATTGCACCCAGCTTGTTGCAAGCCGTTTGATGGTTACCGATAACCGTATACCCGCCGATGCCTGGCTGGCTGAAACAGCGCGTTACGCCTGGAAAATCAAGTTGTTCACGCGGATAGACCTGGACTTAAAGCTGCGTTTGCGGGAAGCCGCCGAACTGGAAGCCATCAAGGTATTTTCCAGCAATCTAAAAGATTTGCTGTTGGCTGCACCCGCTGGTGCAAAAGCCACGATGGGGCTAGATCCAGGCATTCGTACCGGAGTTAAAGCCGCCATTGTCGATGCGACCGGAAAAGTATTGGCTACCGAAACTATTTATCCTCACCAACCTAAAAACCAATGGGATCAGTCAATTGCCACCTTAGCCAAACTGATTCAGCAGCACAAAGTTGATCTGGTCAGCATCGGTAACGGCACAGCTTCCAGGGAAACCGATCAACTGGTTGCCGATGTCATGAAGCTGCATAAAGACCTTAACTTTAGGAAAATTACCGTTTCAGAAGCCGGCGCTTCGGTTTATTCGGCATCGGAACTGGCGGCAAAAGAATTTCCCGACATGGATGTCTCAATACGTGGCGCGGTATCCATTGCCAGACGTTTACAAGACCCGTTAGCAGAATTGGTTAAAATCGACCCAAAAGCCATTGGGGTTGGACAGTATCAGCACGATGTCAACCAAGCCCAGTTAGCCCGCGGGCTGGATAATGTCGTAGAAGATTGCGTGAATGCCGTGGGCGTGGACGTTAACACGGCATCGGTCGCCTTGCTCAAACAAGTATCGGGGTTATCGTCTACTTTGAGCGAGAATATCGTTGCTTTCCGCAATGAAAATGGCGCTTTTTCTGACCGCAAACAGCTCAAAAAAGTGCCGCGCCTGGGCGATAAGGCTTACGAACAGGCGGCAGGATTCCTGCGTATCATGAATGGAGCTAACCCATTAGATGCTTCCTCAGTGCATCCAGAGGCGTATCCAGTTGTCGAAGCCATCATTAAAGATACCGGAAAATCCATCCGTGATTTAATAGGGCAAAGCCAAATACTGCGGAATCTTGATCCAGCGAAATATACCAATGAAAACTTTGGCTTACCGACAGTCACCGATATTTTAAAGGAGTTGGAAAAACCAGGACGTGACCCAAGGCCAGAATTCAAAAGTGTTGAATTCAAATCCGGTGTAGAAAAAATATCTGACCTAGAACCCGACATGAGGTTGAATGGCGTGGTAACAAATGTCGCTAATTTCGGCGCATTTGTCGATATTGGCGTACATCAGGACGGCTTAGTGCATATTTCGCATCTTTCGGATACCTACATCAAAGATCCCAGGGATGCCGTTAAAACCGGTGATTTTGTCAACGTGCGGGTACTGGAGATTGATGTTGTACGGAAACGTATCTCCTTATCAATGAAATCAGAAGTTTCACCTGAGGAACATAAACCAAAACCTGAACAACCCGCGCAAAAAGCTGTCCATAAGCCTAAGCAGCAAGCAGCGCAGCCCCAAAGTCCGATGGCGAATGCGTTTGCCAAAGCTTTGAAAAGGTAAATAATAAAAGCTCTGCTATACTGATCCTTATCAAAAACTGATTTACAGGATTCAACATGACCCCATTCAGACAAATCGCGATAGTCACGCTGTTCTTGACCTTGTTACTGGCGCAAATACCCACATTTGCGGCGGCTGATTATTACCAGCAACAGTTGCAAAACGAACAGTTGCTCAAACGCCAGCTTGCGCTCCAAAAAAACATGGAGGAGGATCGTTACATCAGACAAGTCGGCGATAAAGCCTTGAATGGTTTCACTAATGTCGTTACTGGCCCACTAGAGTTACCTAAAAGTATCATCAATCAGGTTAACTATAATTACAGTAACAATTACGGCAGTAATAACAACAGTAACGACACTAACAGCGATCCCGACGACAACATCGTTTACGGCATATTTGGTGGTGTTATTAGTGGCGCACTCAATGCTACAGGTAGAATCATGACGGGTGTTACGGATTTAGTCACAGCACCACTGCCCACCAAGCCTATCGTACAACCAAGATATGTTTGGGATGATTTCGACAAAACTAACTCCTACGGTCAGGTATTCCGGCTAGTTGACAATCCGCCGATAGAACCTTACGTAGCTCCACCGCCACGACCAGTTGCCGTTATTGCACCGATTGATGACCAAACACAGCACTATTCCGATCAAACTAACCAGAATCTGGATGCTTATTTTAAGCAAGAAATGCAAAAGTAAATTATCCGGTTTTAATAATTGTCATTTAAGGCAGAACGTTCTCATAGGACTTCTGCCTTTTTTATGTGATACCAAAAAGTACTGTAAAACGCTGAATTTCTTAAAACTCCAGGGACTGGGAATATGCCCGTCTAGCCAAGCTCACAAAGGCTCAAACAAAGCCGTAAGGTCGTCAGCCGTCAATTGCAAAGACTCCTCTTTAGCACCTTCGGTATAAATGCTGTCCGCCAGGGCGCGTTTGCGGTCTTGCATAGCGATCATTTTTTCTTCTACGGTATTTTCGGTGATGAGTTTGTAGACAAACACGGGTTTGTCTTGCCCGATGCGGTGGGCGCGGTCTGCGGCCTGGGTTTCTACGGCGGGATTCCACCAGGGATCATAGATGATCACGGTATCGGCTTCGGTAAGGTTCAGCCCGATACCGCCCGCTTTCAGGCTGATCAGGAACACATCAACCTCGCCGCTTTTGAACATCTGGATGGCGGCATCGCGGTCTTTGGTTTGCCCGGTCAGCTTGCTGTAGGCGATAGACCGCTTGTTGAGTTCGTCTTCGATGAGGGCAATCATGCGGGTAAATTGGGAAAATACCAGTATTTTCCGACCTTCTTCCAGCATTTCAGGCAACATTTCCATCAGTAGGTCCAGCTTGGCGGACTCATTGATTTTCTGTGCTTGCTCTAACGGTAACGTGCGTGGGTCGCAGCAGGTTTGCCGCAGTTTCAGCAGCGCATCGAGGATGGTGATGTGGCTGCGCGAAAGACCGCGTTCGGCAATGGCATCGCGAACCTTCTTTTCCATCGTCAGGCGGATGCTCTCATACAACGCGGCCTGTTTTTCAAGCAGCGGCACGGAGCGAATTATTTCGGTTTTTGCTGGTAATTCTGACGCGACTTCCTGCTTGGTACGGCGCAGCATAAACGGCGCAACGCGCTGCGATAGCCGCACTTTTTGCTCACTATTGCCGAAGGTTTCGATGGGCGTGCGGTACAGTTTTTTGAACGCCGCGCTATTGCCTAAAAAGCCCGGCATCAAGAAATCAAATTGCGCCCAGAGTTCGCCCAAATGGTTTTCCATTGGCGTACCCGTTAAGCACAGCCGATGGCTGGCCTTGATTTGGCGCACGATTTGCGCGCCTTTGGACTGTGGATTTTTGACGATTTGGGCTTCGTCCAGGATCAGATAATGATATTGGTGTTCCAGCAGCGTTTCTTCATCTCTGGGTAGCAGGGGATAAGTGGTCATAATCAGATCGTAATCCCTGATTTTATAGAATAATTGCTTACGCTCCGTACCTTGCAGAATCAGCATATTAAGGTCTGGCGTAAAGCGTTCTGCCTCACGTCGCCAATTACTGAGCAAGCTGGTCGGGGCGATAATCAAGCTGGGATTTTTCATCCGTCCACTTTGCTTTTCTACCAATAGATGCGCCAGGGTTTGTACAGTTTTGCCCAGCCCCATATCGTCGGCGAGTATCCCTGCGAATGAATATTCCCGCAAAAATTGCAGCCAGTTTAGCCCTAGTTTTTGGTAATCCCGTAAGATTGCGCGGAGATTTTCAGGTACAGGCACTTCGGCTATGCCTTTAAAATCCCTCAATTTTTGCGCCAGTTTTCTAAGTTCCTCACCGCCTTTTATCGAAAATAGGCCGTAGCTGTGCGCTTCCATCTCGGCAAGGCTGGCAGCATTAAAGCGGGATATTTTTAGCGAGCCGTTTTTGTCCAAGCTGCTACCGCTGAATAACTCCAATAAAATCGCCAAAAACGGTTTTATTTTTTCACTTGGGATAGTCAGATAGCGGTAATCACTGACTGGGATATTCAGTAATTCTGGCAGATTGTGCAGATCATAATTTTCCAGTACGGGCATAATCAATGGCAATAACGGTATTGATTGCCCAGCAACCTCGATATTAAAGCGCATTTCAAACCAGTCATTCTGGCTATCACTGATTTCAGCATCCCAATTGTCTACGGCTTGAAAATCCAGCAAAAAGCTGTCTCGGAATTCAACAGACCAACCTCCCTCTTGCAATTCTGGCAGTACGGTTTCCAGAAAATTTCCCCAGCGGGTCGCACTTTCCACTGAGGATTTTGCGTAACTGCCCAGCACGAGTTCTTTAGATACTGTTGCTATAGCAGGTGCTGACGTAAAGCCCAGCCGAACCAGTCGAGCAATAGCCGCGTTTTCCTCTTCAAGCGACCGCTTGATTCGTGCCAAGCCCTGGGCTGTTTTTATTACGTTATAGTCCCTAAGCTCATTAGCGGGTAGCAACCAATCGCCATACTTGAAATTTACCTGCATGAAATGCACATATTGCTTAGGGTTGACCTGTTCCCCAAACAAAATCAGGTTAGGAATGGGTTCTAAATCCAAAATTTCCGTCAAGGCAACTTTTTTGGGTGGCGGCAAGGGCAGTTCGGGGTGTTCTACCGTCAGTCGATAACTGAATTCATCGGCAACCTTTTCCGGTACAGGCGGTGCGGTAAGCAGATTTCTGAGTTGTTCTTGGCTAATGCTAGCTGACGTAAATGCACCGATTGTGCCTTCTTCGGCATCCAGGTAATGCGGTGGATCAATCAATATTGGCAATGCCGCAGGTTCGATAGCGATATATAATTGGTAATCGCCTTTATCGGTCTGTTGCCAATCAAACTGCAAAGTACGGGCAGCACCGAGTTTAAGTGCTGGCGCGTCCAAATCTTGCCAGAACAATCGGCCTGTTTGTAATAATTTTGACAGGGCGATAGCACCCATAGAGCCGGTAACCAAAGGTTCTCCACCGAAAGAATTATCCAATGCGAGAATGATTTTGATGAGTTCGCTATCTTCTTGTTTAACATAAGAATAATACGAAAAGCTGTAGCGCAGATTTTGCAAACTGGTTTTACGACCTTTGCTAAGACCGCCGAATTTTTTTTCTTTAGTAACAATAAGGTCAATCGTCAACTCGTTTTTGACTTTTGCAGGCTTCAAGACATAGGCAACAAATTCTTCCGCGCTGTCATTTTTTGGAGCAACGGACGGTTGCTGCATTTTGTCTAACCATAGAAAACAACTTGCACCCGAATTTTTCTGCACTTCCTCAAGGCCACCACCTTGGTAGGTCAAACAAACGGCGACTACATGCTTGCAGTTATAACCGACAGGACAAGAACAACTGCCTTCGATCTCGGCAGAGCGAAAGTCAGGTCGCCAGACGATGCGTATATTCTGCTTGTACGGGCTGCTGGCACTGCCTTCGACGGTTGCGTTTAATTGGGTGAAAAGTGCGCCTTCACTGGTGACTTTACACTGCTCCACCAGCCCTGTTTCGTAGTATTGTTTACCGCGATCATAAAAACTTGCGCCACATTCCTTAATGATGTCGGAGCGGAGCAATTTTTTTTCGTTGGTCATAACGGGTGCAATAAGTTTGGAATAACCGATTATTGTACAATAGATGGCACTACAATGTGGGCATGAAAAGCGTGGTCGTTGGACTTGCCAGTTGGACTGATGTGGAGACAGATAAACTTTTGAAAGCGTACGAGACATTTTTTCTGGTATTCGCAGTTTTTGCTTTGCCACAGGCAAATGCAGACATTAAGCAATCCGCACAACCGCTTGCACCAGGATACAGTGATCTAAAATTTACCGTACCCATACCTGGCACTTATAAGCTACCTGCTTTAGGCCTAGCCAGTGACGGGAATGTGTTGGATAGCGAAGGCCGTGCGACCAGCTTACACAATTTGATGGGCAATCCTGATAAAGTCGTCTTGCTGAGTTTTATCTATTCGACTTGCAGCGACATCAACGGTTGCCCGTTGGCAACGGCAGTCTTCCATAAAATCAAAAATAGGCTGGAAAAAGAACCTGACTTGGCAAGTCGGTTACGGTTAATCACCTTAAGTTTTAATCCAGAACATGATACGTCGGAGCGGATGAAGGCGTACGGTGCAACTTTGGAGGGCAAAGGGGTTGAATGGCACTTCCTGACGACCCAATCAGAAAAGGAACTCCAACCGATATTGAAGGCTTATAAGCAGACCACAGAAAAAATCTATGATGCTAAGGGAAAGTTCACCAATACCTATAATCATAACTTACGGGTTTACTTGATCGATCAGCACAAACAACTACGCAATATCTACAACACGGAATTGCTGCATTCTGATACGCTTATCAGTGACATCAAGACGTTACTACAACCGGAAGCGAAAATTTCACAATCCACCCCAAACAACCTTGATAAATCGACTTTGTATGGCGCGGGTGATAATAAATTAGATTACCAAAACAAAGATTACCAAACCAACTCGATAGCACTGGCTCGACGCAAAGGGCAACCCGCTGATTTACAGAAAACCATAACTCAAGCGCCGCTGGGATTGCCTTCCGTTCCTGTGCTAGAAGACAGCCCCATCACAGTAGAAAAAATCAGCTTAGGGCGAAAGCTGTTTTATGACCGCCGCCTGTCCATTAACAATACGTTTTCCTGCGGCGTGTGCCACATCCCCGAACAAGGCTTTACCAGTAATGAGATGGCAACTGCCGTTGGCGTTGAGGGTCGTACCGTCAGGCGCAACAGCCCAACCTTGTATAACGTCGCTTATATGAAATCGCTATTTCACGACAGCCGGGAAAACACCTTGGAGCAACAGGTCTGGGGGCCATTATTGGCACACAATGAAATGGCGAACCCTTCTATCGGTTACGTCATTGATAAAGTAAAAGACAGCACCGATTACGATGGCTTATTTGAAAAGACATTCGGCAAACCACCTGGCATGGAAACCATTGGCATGGCGATAGCCAGTTACGAACGTGCATTGAATTCGGCCAACTCACCGTTTGATCGTTGGTATTATGGTAACGACAGCAAAGCCCTAGCTGCCAATGCCCAGCGCGGCTTGCAATTATTTACCGGCAAAGCGGGGTGCAGCCAATGCCATACAATTAACAAGGAATACGCTTTATTTACCAACAACAAGCTGCATAACACAGGTCTAGGCTATGCGGATGCGATGACCGACAAAACAACTAAACCCGCGCAGCGAGTTCAGGTCTCACCAGGCGTTTATGTCGATGTTGCACCTGAAATAATAGCTTCTGTTGCCGAACCCAAAGCCAACGATTTAGGCCGCTACGAAGTCACCCAAAACCCGCAAGACCGCTGGCGTTACAAAACACCATCCTTGCGTAACGTGCAACTGACCGCACCTTATATGCACAATGGCAGTATCACCAGCTTGCGGGAAGTCGTTGAATTCTATAATCGCGGTGGAATTGCTAATGAAAACCTTGATCCTTTAATCAAGCCATTACATCTTACCAGCACGGAAATAGACGATCTCACCGTATTTTTGGAATCGTTAACGGGAGACAATACCGAAGAATTGATTTCTGATGCTTTTGCCGCTCCGATTGGGGATAGAGATAAATAACTTGGCTAGTACATATAGAGACCTTTGCACGCACAGCAGAAACTTTGGTTGAATGGTCAAATGCCGATTTTTTTGAATAGGCATTCGCCTTAAAAGGCAATATTCGGCTGGAATACGTATTTATCGCTCCATTTTTATAATACCTTGGCTGTTTTTTGCCGTTTTCCGTTGCATTGGACGGAGTTATCCCGCAAGCGCCAGTTAACCATTTGTAATTAATTGCCAGAGTAAAAATACTCAAAATAGCTTAAAAAGCGCGTTTTTATTCTAACTAAGAAGTCATTTGTACTAGTCTATCGAAAAACGCTCATAAGCGATGTAAAGGTTTCAGGACTGACTCATCGTTACTCGCACTCTTTTCCCTGGCCTTATTTTCGGTAAACGCTTGCATCAATTTTTTGCCCGTCCACCCGCTGTTATTTTTGCCATACAATGTCTGGTTTAGCTCAAGAATTTCATCCCTAAGCCGTGCACCACAACAGCCTGCAATCGCGCCAAGGTTGTTGGCATTAAACTTTTGCTTACCCCATGAAAGCAGGGCGATTTTGGCGCTTAGTGCATCATTATTGGCGCAGGCTTCCTTAAGTTTTTTGATGCTTTCTTTGATGTTGGTTTCGGTTATAAGTCGTTGCTCATCTACATCTGAAGCGATTTTTTTGGGTCGCTTACGCAAAAAATAAACCAAGGTAAGTAACCAACCTAAGGCTAAAAATAACGATGTCCACAGCCAGATATTTTGCTCTCCGGTTTGAGTGTTGATCAGGATTTGAGTATTTGCATCAGGTTTAGAAATAGGCGTTGAAGGCACAACTGAAGGTTTCGGCGGAGGTGTTGTTTCAGGTTGGTTTTCACTCACCCCGGCAACATTGATCGTAGTTTCTGGAATACGGGCAATTTCCGTTGTTTGGGTCTTGGTGTTAAACCAGGAAATTTCAATCGACGGCAGGATGTGCTTGCCTGCCGTCGATGGGATCAGGGCTATTTTTTCTTGCCTGGATGCGGTGATGCCATCGGCCAGCTTCTGTTCGTTCAATACGGGTTGGTCGGGATATGCCTTAAGGTTGACATCGGTTTTTACCGCGCTTAGTTCAGGCAGTTGGCCTACAGTTGTGCCTACACCGTGCAACGTCAGAGTTCGGGTTAAGGGTTCGCCGACTTTCATTTGTTGGATGTCGCCCGACCATTCTTGTGACAGTTCGATTTTTTCGGCGGCAAGCCAATCCTTGCCGGTAAAGCTGGGCGGTGCAGGCTTGACGTTCAGGACGACTTCCTTGGATACAACTCGCTTGGTCTTGGTCATCCTGGAACCAAAAAAATCCCTGAAATCAGGCTGGCGATCCATAATAACCGCCGCCGTCAAGGATAATGGCTTGATGGTCATCGTGCCGCTTTTTTGCGGGAAGATGGCATATTTGCGTTCCGTGACGAGGTAAGACACACCGTTCACCACCGTATTGAAGTTGCTGTCTTCGCCCAGTTTTTCGATAACGGCATCGGCCAATTCCGGTTCGCTCAATTCGGCTTGCGCGACATCCACGCGCCTGTACAAGCGTATTGTGTATACGATTTGTGATTGCACGTAAAGCTGTTCGGGTGTCGCTTTGACTTCCAGAAAGATGTCTTCGTTGGTGTTAGCGGCATCACTGTCCGATGCGCCTTGGTTGACCATGATAGGAAGCGGCTTGCTGGCATCACTGCCAAACTGTATGGCTGGTATAACCAGCTTACCAGCCTTATTCGTCGTGGCTTCAACCGTCCATCGGATCGACTTGCTGTAGGTGCCGTTGACCCAGGATGAGCTGCTGCTTTGCCCTTGGTTAAGGATGGAGAAATCTTGTTCGAGCGGCGCAAAATCAGGATCGCCATCGGGCGTATCACTCGCCGTAAAAAAAATCTTGAATGATTCATCGATGCTGACAGGATTTCGATCAACAGAAGTGGTAATTTCAGCAGCAAAAGTCGGATGTGATGCAATGCCGAAAGCCATCAAAATTATTAACAAGAAACGTCCAAATACCCCTTCACCTACTGGGAGAAAACGAACGTCAAAAGTTTCAATGATTGATTTAATACGCTTCATAAGACTATCTTTCGGGTTCTGCTAAGTAATTATTGTTGTCCACGCTGATCATACTGATACTTGAATTTGCGTCTCAATAACCCTGCGGGATCATCTGGAATTCGTTTGAGCCATTGCTCATTAGCTTGTTTTTCTTCATTAGTCATTGCATCTAAAGGTTTTGTTGATGCTGCATCCGGTTTTTTATCCTCTTTTTTGGGATCGGTTTGTTCCGGTTTTGCTGCTTCTGGCTGATTTTCTTGCTCCTGCTTTTCAGCTTCTTTTTTTTCAGCCTGTTGTTCCGCACTTTCTTGTGACTGCTCGGGTTTTTGCTCAGGTTTTTTATCGGCTTCCTTTTGCTCGTCCTGTTTTTCTTGGTTTTTATCTTGCTCAGGCTGGCCTGACTTGTCGCCGCCTTTATTTTGTTCCTGGTTTTTTTTATCTTGGGAATCTTGTTTATTGTCTTTGTTTTGTTGGTTTTGTTTTTTTTCCTGTTGCTGTTTTTGAAGTGCTTCTTCGACTAATTTCTTGTTGTATTCAATGTCTTCTTTAAGTAGTTTATCTGGAAATTTGTTTAGAGCTTTAGCGTAAGTTCCTATAGCTTTCTCATATTCCTGACGAACGGCATAGACGTTACCTTGGTTGTAATCGCCAACGGCAGTTTTGGCATCTTTCATTTCAACTTTTATTGTTTGGTCTGACTTGTATTGAGCGGCTGCTTGCCAATCAGGATTTTCAAACAACTCCGCCGCCTTATCGTATTGCTTATTGTTATAAGCCTCCTGAGCCTGTTGGTCTTTGGTTTTCCATAAGTCTTCCCATTCCCTGTTCATATCAAGGGCGTAGCTGTTTTTTGGGAATGGCAATAGCAATAAAAAGACAATACCAAGCAAGCCTTTCCTGAAACTCAATGCCGCTAACGGCAAAACCAACAGCAACAGCCACGGGCCTACATCACGCCATTGATCCAGCAACAGGTTTTCATTTTTCTCACCTTTCTCACGAGCATGTGTCGCCACAGTAGAAAGCAAAGCCTGAATATCGACATCGTCCGCCGTTAGCGATTGATAAGCACCCTGCCCTGCCTGAGCTAGTTTTTCCAATTCATTAACATTCAGTTTATCAACGACAATACTACCTTGCTCGTCCTTTAAAAAGCCGCCCGTGTCTAAGGCAATCGGCGCACCATCGGATGTGCCTACTCCCAGTACCAGTAATTGGTAAGCGTCTAACGATTTGGCTTTGGATAAGGCATCATCAATATTGCCACCATCAGTCACGAGGAGAATTTGTCCTTTTTGCAAACCGGCTTGCTTGAACAAGCCTTGCACTTTTTCTAAAGCCCGCGCCATATTATTGCCATCGGTGGGCATAATACCCGTTGTTAAGGCGGATAACTGACTGTCTATGGTTTCGGTATCGTTGGTGAGCGGGGTGACGGTGAATGCGTCGCCAGCATAGACCAATAATGCGGTTTGCCCATCTTTGCGTTGTTTTAAAATATCGGCAATTTTGTAACGTGCCATCACCAAACGGCTAGGTTTGATGTCGGCGGCATCCATCGAGCGCGATAAATCCAGCACGATAACCAAAGCAGAATCGTTCCTGAACACGGGCGTTGGTAAACGTTCCCACGTCGGCCCTGCCAGGGCGATGATTGCAAACAAAGCGGCAACAGCGCCCGTTACTAAAGGCCAGCGGCTTTGCGCGACGGCCTTATCCTGCAATAGATAAGGCAGTAGTGCCTCATCGCACACGGCTGCCCAGTTGCCGTGGCTCAGTTTACTTCTGACCAGCATGACCAATAAAACTGCGTAAGGTAGCAGTGCCAGCAGCAAATAAGGCCTAATGAAATGGAATTCGGATAAGTTCATGACCATTTTGTTTTATAAAAACCTATCAAACCTGACAGAGCCAATGCCAGCCCTAAAGGCCAGTAAAAAAGATCGGTATGTGGACGGAAAAATTGTTTGTCTTTTTCAATGGGTTCAAGCTGATCCAGTAGCATGTAAATGTTGTTCAATTCCTCAGCATTTCGGGCGCGAAAATATCGACCACCAGTGCTTTCGGCAATTTTAACCAGGGTGTTTTCATCCAAATCGGTAGAAGGATTGACCTTACGGGAACCGAAAAAGCTGCGGACGATCATTTCATCCGCGCCCACCCCTATCGTATAGATTTTGAGTTTATTTGCCGCCGCCAATTCCGCCGCTTTTAAGGGTGACACTTCACCAGCGGTATTTGCGCCATCGGTAAGCAAGATCAAAACCCGGCTGTCGGCGGGTTGGTTTTTAAGGCGTTTGATCGCCAAACCAATCGCATCGCCGATGGCGGTGTTATCGCCAGCAAGTCCAATGGCTGATTCATCCAATAAGGTCATGACCGTTTTCCGGTCAAAGGTCAGCGGCGTTTGTAGGTAGGCTTGAGTGCCAAACAGGATCAGGCCCAGCCGGTCACCCACTCGACGGTTAATAAAATCGTTGGCGACATATTTGATCGCGGTGAGCCTATCCACGGGGCGTTTGTTGATGATGAAGTCCTGCACTTCCATACTGCCAGACAAATCCACAGCCAGCATCAGGTCACGTCCACTAACGGCCTGTTCAATGGGATCGCCTAACCATTGTGGGCGGGTGCAGGCTATCACCAACAAAACCCAGGCAATTGAGGCTAACCATAACGGCCACTTTAGATTTTGGGTAACAAATTTGGTTTCGGCATCAGAAAAATCATCAAGGAATGGGACTTTTAAAGCGGCTTGCTCGACTGTCATTCGAGCAGGAAATAGCCAACGCACTAACAGCGGTAGCGGCAATAAAAGTAGGAGCCAAGGCCATTCAAAGTGAATCATCGTTGTCGTTTGGTTTGGGCATTAAGCCAATCTTCACACAGGTTGGTGAGTTGGGATATTTCCTGTTCTGTCGGTTGGTTGTTTCGATAAGGTGCGTCTGCCAACAATCTCCCAGCGCCTTCTGTAAATGGTGATCCTTTTACCGAGCGGTCAAGAAACTCCAGCCACTGTTGTCCCGTCAACCCAGCGCATTCATTTCTTACGTTTGTGCTAATTGCCATACGTCGAATGAGCGCAGATAAATCTTTCAGTTTTTGGCTGTTTTCGCGCTGGGTATCTTGTTTAATTTCCAGCAGAAGTTTTTTTGCGGCTTTAATGGCTGTCTTTCGGGTGAAGTACCGATATAGCCAAAACATTAACGCAATCAATAAGGGAATCAGGATCGCCAATATCCACCAACCAATTGCAGGCGGCCACCAACCAATTGCTTCTGGCAGGTGAATGTCGCGGAGTGGAAGTTTACCGGATTCCATTTTATCGAGATCCCAATGGATGTCTTAGGCATTGCACGGGATCATCCTGGGTGCCGCACTGCATCAACGCCACGCCACGCCTTGAGGAGATGCGTTTTATTTTTCGTAGCCGTTCCTCAAAGCGGAGCTGGTAGTTAGTCAACCTTTGCTTATCGCTGGTGTCAATCAGTACATCCTTATCATCATGGGTAAATCGGTAACGGCCTTGCGTGGGCAGTCCTTTTTCTAGCGGATCGTAAACAAAGATCAATACCACGTCGCAATGTTCCGATAACTTCAGCAAATAGTTTTCCGTTTGCTCGTTTATGCCGCGAAAGTCACTAATAATATATACCAAGCTCCCTGGCCTGGCATGTTGTGATAACCTGAATAGTGCTTGAGCAAAAGTAAAATCATTATTATCTTCCGCTATATCAGGAACAACTAGGGCATTCAAGAAATGCAGTACCGAATGCTTGCCGTTTTGGGGCTTAAGTTCTTTGCAGGACGATTGGGAAAAAACCTGTCCGCCGATACGGTCGCCCTGCTGGTTGGCAACCCAGGCTAGCAAAGCCGCGAGTTTTTTGGCTTGCACGGACTTGAACACGCCACGGGTAGCAAACTGCATAGCCGGGCGGTTATCTACGGAAATAAATACGGGCTTTTCGCGTTCTTCCCTGAACAGTTTGGTATGGGTTTTACCCGTCCGTGCAGTTACCCGCCAGTCGATACTGCGTATATCGTCGCCCGGTTGATAAAGCCGAGTCTCGTCAAATTCCATGCCTCTGCCTTTAAAGGCAGACAAATAACCGCCGCTTTGCTGGGCGCGGATCGTCAGGCGGTGCAGGTTTAAGCCCGATGCGGGTTTCGCCAGGCCAATTAGTGTTTTTAGAGTTACTGAAACCAGCCCATTAGAATCAACAGGTTTAGCGGTGGGTTCAATTTTTTTTGCGAGTAACATCAGGAAATTTCAAAATATAAGCAGTGGCAAAAACAAATACCTTCGTGTACTGAGTATTGAAAATAAGCAAGTTACCCACAATACCATTCATTCATTGAAAGAGATGATAGGAATGCTGCAACTTGAGGAAACACATTATGGTCAGCCGCATATTGCAAGTGTATAAGAAAGCGGTCTCTTTTTTCTTCGTCGGAAGTGTGATGCCAAGCTGTTAAAATCAAGGGTAAAGGTGGTTGCCAGCCATTATCAACCCTTTTCCGATTTGGAAGCATTTCCCACATTTCATTCCATTTTTGAGGTTGGGGGGCATATACGACCATCTGCTTTTGTAAAGTCGATTAGTTCATCTAAGTTTTTCATCACACATTAAATTTATTTAATTAAAAATCAAATATACCCATCAAGGCACTGCAATTCTGGCAATGAGTTCCTTGATAACCTGATCGGTCGTGATGCCTTCGGCTTCCGCTTCGTAAGACAGGATCAAGCGGTGGCGTAACACATCAAAAGCCAGTTCCTGAATGTCTTCAGGGCTGACAAAATCCCGTTGTGATAACCAGGCCTTGGCTTTGGCGCAACGATCCAGGGCAATACTGGCCCTGGGGCTGGCACCGTATTGCAGCCAGCTTGCGAGATCTTTTCCGTACACGGATGGGTTTCGGGTTGCCAGGACGATTTGCAACAAATAATCCTCTAAGCTATCGGTCATGTACATATCTAGCACTTCCTCGCGTGCGGCGAATAAGGTGCTTTGGGTGATGGCTTCAAAGGGCTGCTTTAGTTTTGCGGCCTCGGTGCGTGCTTCTGACCGTGCTAAATGCAATATGCTTTTTTCATGTTCCGCTTTGGGGTAATCGACTTTTACATGCAACAAAAAGCGGTCTAGTTGGGCTTCCGGCAAGGGATAGGTCCCTTCCTGCTCAATCTGGTTCTGGGTTGCCATTACCATGAATAACTGCGGCAGTGGGTAAGTTGCCTGCCCCACCGTAATTTGCCGCTCTGCCATAGCCTCCAACAAAGCCGCCTGGACTTTCGCCGGGGAACGGTTGATTTCATCAGCCAGGATCAGGTTATGGAACAACGGCCCTTTCTGGAATTCAAACGTACCTTGCTGGGGACGATAGATTTCAGTCCCGGTCAAATCGGCGGGAAGTAAATCCGGGGTAAACTGCACTCGGTGAAAATCGCCTTGTATGCCTTTGCTGAGGACATTGATGGCGCGGGTTTTAGCCAAGCCTGGAGCACCTTCAACAAGAAGGTGACCATCAGCCAACAGGCCAATCAACATTCGCTCAACTAAAATCTCCTGACCGATGATTTCTTGGTTGATGTGGTTTTTTAATCGTATTAATGCGGATTGTGTGGGGCTGGTTTGATGTTGTTCTGACATAGTATTGGTTGTTAAGCTTTAAAAATTCTTTGTAATATCGTAGCCCGTATGAAGCAAAGCGAAATACGGGAAGTAAGTCCTTTTCTAGGCCACTAGTTCGCAATACTCAACAACTGTTGAAGGAACAGGGATTGGCAAGCCGTCTTCGCGTAAGCCTTCCAGATGCAGTTCGATTGCTTCACGGATATTTTGCTCTATTTCTTCAATAGTTGTGCCAGTTGTAATACAACCTGGCAAATCAGGTACATAAGCAGAATAGTTGCCTTCGGCTTGTTCGATAATCACTGCATAACGCATAATTTCACCTCTTTAACTGTGCTTGTTTGAGAATACTGCTCAAAGTGCCGGGAGCCAAGTCATCGCTAGTTTTACCAGGAACAGTAACACGTCCCGATTTAACCGGATGCTTGAATTGCCGATGGCTACCTCGTGTAGTGACAAGATACCAGCCATCATTATCAAGCAAAGTTAGGATTTCTGACACTTTCATGGCTTGATGGTTCGCTGCGCTTTTTATTTGTTTTATTTTAACTGGTTTTAATCGTCATTCCGGCATGGACGACCGCCAAGGATGGCGGGGCTGCAACCGTTCCATACGGTTGCCAGCATTCCCCACATCCCTGTGGGTCAAGTGCGGGCAAGCAAGTAGGAACTTGCTTCGCTTGCCGGAATCCAGGACACAGGGATGTGAAAATCTAAGGTGTCGCTTACGCGACGGTTATTTTAATGTGGGTTCTCGTACCCACGGACGAGATACTTTCTTTTGCTTCGCCAAGCCACATGGATGTGGTGAATGCGGAAAATGCAGGAGCAGTTTTCCGCAAAAGAAAGTATCCAAAGAAAAGGCGACCCAGATGCCGCTTGCTTCCTGCGTTCCTCAGTTTTGACGAGGGTTGCCGGAAGGGACTTCCTGTCCCTCCAGCAACGTGCGGCATCCCTGCCGCACCCTTTCGGGCGATTCCCGCCAAAACCTCCGCTACTCGGCGCGGCATACGGGAATGGTGCATTTGTCGTAGCGTAGGTTGGATTACGACTGCATGGATGCAGGAGGTAGGGCAATGCAGGAGCAATTGCCGAGACGCGCAAAACCTCTTAGTTTTCAGGTAAGTAATAACTTTCCGCGCGTCGTAATCCACCATGTCGAAGCCCATCACATTCGGCGGGTTACGCCGCGCATGAACACCAGTAGTTGTTTAGGCACAGTGGGTTTGCGCGGCTAACCGCGCCCTACAACTAACCCACCGTACGAGGTACGATTAATCCGCCGTACGCAATCTATACGAGTTGCACAACACGAACGTCTCCCGGAAGCAGCGGTTTCATACGATGAATTGTCGAAATCTGGCTCATGTGCAATCGATCCGTAGTTTTAACCTCTACCCAAAGCATTTCAGCCCCATTCACCATCGTGAGATCCGGCCAGCCAGCTCGATACGAAGGATCCTCCATAATCACTGTAGTAATCTGAGCTAACCGTTCTGCTCCGATAGTGGCAAATAACGATGCCATCGTATCTATGTTAAGCCCTGGATACCACTCCTTTACCATCGGCGATGTATAGATTTCCTCAAAATGGCGAACAACATGATCTACATCAGAAGCTCGAATAGCATTTAGGATTAAATTAGAATTCTCCCTATTAATTATAAGCTGTGCCTCCGTGAACCTAGTACAAGCGTCTCCTCGACCAAAAATGTTGAGCTGCGCTAAGGTATCCAATGCCGCAGACCTAATAAGGAGAAGGATCGGGCCACCCTCACAATAAGCGCCTATGTACCCTTGGGTTGCGTAGTAGCGCAAAGCCTCTAATTCTGGTTGCTTCCCGTATGACAAGCCCGCTAATTTCTCGTACGTGACACCTAAGAGTCGGCACTGTTCAGCAAGTGGAAGCATAGTAACGGCTTCTTGCCAGCCTTTAAGTGTAAGCGATCCTTCCTGGTCACAGAATCCTCTTATGGTAAGCCCACGTAGGGTCGCTCCGCTGATGGAAACACTTTCGCCCCTAACCATACTTCGCAGAAGACATTTCATATCATTACTTAGAGGTCGATTCATGTTTTTGTCTACTCGCTGGAAAGAATAAGTCTGTAGTAAGGTTGGGTGGGCAGTTTTTTTGCCCACCGTTTGCATCATCAATTTATTCCGCCTGGGTACGAACAGCATGTGTCCACCAGGCTACAGTATTTATAACGGCACTAACGCATATTGGATTTCTGCTTTTCCTCCACAATGAACACATGGAAATGAGTTGCCATAAGCAATCAAATGAGAACCGACAAAGTTAGATTTATCACATGAAGGACATATGATTTCCATCTCTCTTAGTTTGAAAACAACATCATCATTCTGTTCGGAAACAATATCATAAACTGCCTTGCATCTTGAGCTTGTACAAACAATACCGAGTTCTTTGCTAATGCTTTTATTACGGCATTTAATTTTCGTGTTACAAAATGTGCAAACGAACTCATAAAATACCCCAAAATTAACATTAAATATTGGCGAACTCAGAATTTTATCTATTTCAGCTACTACTTCATTTGCCTTTTTTAGAATTTTTTCTTTAGTTGGTGATTCATAATTTTCTATTTGGGATAGAGTTGGAGCATGAAGAAAATTTCCAAGAGCATTATGTCGTGTATTTGCCCATTCCAATGAAAAACGCTGTTCTTCCCCTAAATATTTCATTGTTTTAGCCGTAATACCTTTTGCATCTTGTTTTCCAATGGAAATCTTATGATTTTTATCAGCGTTAGGATCTGCCTCGCGCAATACACTTATAATTTGTTTCGGCGTCCATTTTTTTACTGTTTCATCAGGAACTTCTTGAATGTAAGTCTGCAACTGCGAATAGGTAATATATTCAATACAGAAGCGTAATTCGAGACACGCGTATTTAGCAGATATTTCATCATCTTTAACGATTAAATCTTTTGCACGCTGTAAGCATTGAAGGGCGATATTTCGCATAATTGATTCCTAAGGATAACGATTAACCAGCCTAGTAGGTCAGGTTGCGCCTGAGCGCTACCTGACACAAGGATGCCTAAAATGTCACATAACCGCTATCGCGGCAATGTGACCTACGTATTAAGCTACACTGCTATGCCATGACAATCACCCATTCCCGTATGCCGCGCCGAGCATCGGAGCATTTATCGGGAATTGCCCGAAGGGGTGCGGCAGGGATGCCGCACGTTGCCGGAGGGACAGGGAAGTCCCTTCCGGCAACCCCCGGTAAATGCGAGAAGCGCAGGAAGCAAGCGGCATCGGGCGGATTTCTTTTGGATACTTTTCTTTGTCCGAACAAAGAAAAGTATCTCGTCCGTGGGTACGAGAACCCACATTCAAATTATCGTCGCGTTAGCGACACACTAATCAAGATCACATCCCTGTGTCCTGGATTCCGGCAATCCCTGCCGGAATGACGGTGTATTGTTTAGCTAACACTAAATAAAAAACCAGTAATAGGGACAAAAAACCCATTTTTCAAACAATAAACTTCCCCAAAACCGTATCCAAAAAATTCCAACCCTTATCCGTGCAGGCATAATAACCGTTTTCCAAGGTGATTAAGCCTTGTTGCTGGCAATCGGACAATCCGGGTTGCAAGGTGCTTGCCGCCAATCCGGTCATGTTTTGGTAATGATTTAAGGTGAATCCGTCACGCAGCCGTAATTGGTTCATGATAAATTCTAGGGGCAGTTCATATATTGCAATAGCTTGGCTGCCGCCGTTTTGAGACGGGTTTTGTAGGTAAAGTTCTGGACTTTTGGCTTTAGAACTGCGGGTAATTCGGTTTGGTAAAGTTTCTGTGATTTTGCCGTGTGCGCCCGCGCCGATACCCAGATAATCGCCAAACTGCCAGTAATTGACATTATGGCGACATTCTTTACCAGGCTGGCTGTACGCCGAAATTTCGTATTGTTGATAGCCATTATCGGCCAATAAGCCTTGGCAATGCTTTTGGGTGGTGAAAATAAACTCGTCGTCAGGCAGTTTGGGCGGGTATTTATGGAATAAGGTGTTGGGTTCTAGGGTTAACTGGTAAAAGGAAATGTGCGTGGGTTGAAGGGCGATGGCTGTTGCTATGTCTTTTTCGCTATCGCCGGAAACCGCACTGGGCAAGCCAAACATCAAATCCAGGTTGAAATTGGTGAATCCTGCATCGTGTGCTATTTCGGCAGCTTTAACCGCTTCCTGAGCAGAATGTACACGCCCCAGCCTTTGTAATAGATCCTCATTAAAACTTTGTACGCCGATGGATAAGCGGTTAATGCCCAAGGTATTGAACTCTTTGAATTTTTCGCTTTCAAACGTGCCAGGATTGGCTTCCAGGGTGATTTCTAGGTTTTCTTCAAACGTAACGCGCTGCCTAATTCCAGTAATTAAGCGATCTACCGACTCAGGCGAAAACAGGCTGGGTGTGCCTCCGCCGATAAAAATGCTATGGATGGGGCGGGTGATGGCATACTTTTCGATGTCTAATGACAAATCCGACAATAAAGCATCAATATAAGCCGATTCCGGCAAATCCGCCTTTTTTGCGTGGGAGTTAAAATCACAATAAGGGCATTTTTTGATGCACCAGGGGATGTGGACGTATAGACTAAGTGGCGGCAAAAGGGTCTTCAGGTGGTTTATTAATCTGGCGGTCAGTTTAACATTAACGGCTTTATCCGAATAACAAACAACACTATTTATCTTGCGGCAACAGGCTTAGAATAAATCTTAAGGCAGAGTTAACTTTTTTTGTTTACGTTGTGTTGGTCAATAGCAACTAATTATGGAGTCACAATGCGGCTTTTACTGGTAGAAGATGATGAAATATTGGGCGATGGCTTGGCTGCTGGCCTGAAAATGGAGGGTTATGCCGTGGATTGGCTGACCAATGGCAAGCTGGCTGACGAAGCGCTCAAAATGAATTGCTATGAGCTGGTCGTCCTGGATTTGAATTTGCCGGACATGGATGGCTTGTCCATTTTGCGTGCATTAAGGGCGCGCAAAGATGAAACGCCCGTGTTGGTGCTGACCGCCAAAGATACCGTACCTGACCGGGTAGAAGGCTTGGACAGCGGCGCGGATGATTTCGTCATCAAGCCCTTTGAGTTGGATGAAGTGTGCGCTAGATTAAGGGCATTGGCACGACGAAACGAGGGCAGAAGCACACCAACCATCGAGTACAAAGGCATCGTACTTGACCCTGCCTCGCATCAGGTGACTTTCAACGACGAAAAAGTGGAGCTATCCCAAAAAGAATTTGAGATTCTCAGCTTTCTGATGGGCAATATTGGCCGCGTGGTATCCCGTGCCAGGCTGGAGGAAAGCCTGTACTCATGGAGTTCCGACATTGAAAGCAACACCGTGGAAGTGCATATCCATTATCTTAGGAAAAAACTCGAATCGGGTATCATCCGTACCGTCAGGGGAGTAGGCTATATCATTGATTCAGAAAATGAAACAGGTTCTGATTCAGAAGATGAAGAATGAACTATTATTCGCTACGACAACTGTTGTTAGTGACTTTATTGTCAGCCTCCATGCTGATATGGGGAATTACTGCCTATATTAATTACCGCGTCACCCGCGATGAAGTTGCCTCTCTTTTTGATGCTGAATTGGCCCAGTCGGGAAAGGTATTGCTGGCGTTTTTGGATGGTCTTCCCCAAGACAGCGCCTTGGAAGAACGCTTAAAACTCGTCCAAACCGACGCATCAGGTCAAGATTATGACCGGAAAATCGCCTACCAACTCAAATCTGAAAATGACGGCTTGTTGCTGCATTCAAAAGCTGCCCAAAACTTTCCGGTTTTAGGCGCTAACGATGCTAAAAATGATGATCCTTTATGGGATGTTTTTGATGAAATGCTGCAAAGCGATGCTTTTGGTCATAAATACGAACGGAAAATAGCCTTTCAGCTATGGTCTAAGGGTAATGGCTTGCTGCTGCGATCAGAAAGCGCGCCTAAATTTGCGTTTTCCTCATCTATTCGCGGTTTCAGCGCAACAACCATCGACGATCATTTGTGGCATGTTTTTAGTATTACCAATGCTACCGGCGATTACGTCATTCATGTCGGCCAAAAAGAGGAAATACGCGCCCAACTGACCGACGATATTTCCCGGCAGTTAGTCACTCAGTTTCTGGTCGGGTTGCCGTTATTGGGCGTGGTTATCTGGTTTATTGTCGGCTATACCTTAAAGCCGCTTAATCGCTTGGAAAGAGCATTATCCAAACGTGAAGCTGGCTTCCTCAAGCCCTTATATACCAAAAAATTACCTAAAGAAGTTGTTCCTGTTGTTAATGAAATCAATAATCTGTTTGCACAGCTTGAGCAAGCTTTTGAACACGAACGCCGCTTTACGGCAGACGCTTCCCATGAGCTAAGAACACCTTTGGCTGGCCTGCTAACCCAAGCACAAGTCGCATTGCGGACGACTGACGATGCGGTACGCAAACAGGCGTTGCTGCGAATTTCGCAAGCTGTTCACAGAATGACAAATATGGTGCAGCAATTACTGACCTTTTCGCGTATCGAATCCGGTAAAGAATATCTTGCCAAAGAAGTTACCTTATTGAACCGGGAAATTATTCAAGTGATTACCGAACTTGAACCTGCTGCACACAAAAAACGTATCCAAATGGAGTTTGTTGAAGAAAATGCCACGCCTATCCTCGCCAATACGCAGCTAATTACGATTTTGGTCAGAAATGTTATTGATAACGCTGTCAAATACACTCCTGCTAACGGCAACATCATGATTTATCTGGAAGGCAGCGAAAAGCAGTTGCAATTCAGAGTAGAAGATTCAGGCCCAGGAATTCCATCAGATCAATACGAAAATTCCCTCAAACGCTTTCACCGCTGCGTAGAAACCGCCCAAACTGTACAAGGCAGCGGTTTAGGCTTTTCAATTGTAGAGCGGATTACGACTATGTACGGTGCTGAATTGGCTCTGGGTGTATCGCAATTTGGGGGTTTGAAGGTGACTGTGATATTCCCTGTGCCTAGACGGAAAGCGGATAATCTAGTCTTGGAAGCTACCTCAGAAAAGCATAGCGCTAAAGCTTAGGCGTTTCTGATCTTATCGAAGAACATAATCAAGATTCTTGGGATATTACTTAAGGTTCATCAATCACCGGATTACTTAACGTCCCAATTCCTTCAATCTCAACGCTAACCGTCTGCCCCGATTTCAGATAGCCCCGTGGCTCCATCTTTACGCCAACGCCACTGGGCGTACCTGTGCTAATCACATCCCCTGGCTCCAAAGTCATGGCTTGCGACAAGTAAGCGATCATTTCATAGCAGTTAAATAGCATGTGACGGGTGTTGGAATTCTGCCTCAATTCTTCATCTACCCAGGTTTTGATGTTGAGATTATGGGGGTCGCTGATTTCGTCGCTAGTCACAATCCAAGGCCCTAGTGGACCGCAAGTATCGAATGATTTGCCTACCGTAAACGTGGGCGAGCGGAATTGCCAATCCCGTACCGACACATCATTAGCAATCGTAAAACCGGCAATTACCTTATGCGCTTCATCCACAGGCACATGGCGGCAGCGTTTGCCGATCACAAATGCCAATTCGCCTTCATAATCCAGCTTGTCGGATACTTTTGGCAGGTGAATGGCATCGCCATTACCAATCACACACGTGCTTTGTTTGGTAAAAAAACTGGGAAATTCTGGCCTGTCGCGTCCGGTTTCGGCGATATGGTCGGCATAGTTAAGGCTGATAGCCAGATATTTTCCTGGCCTGGGTATAGGGGCTTGTAATTTGACTTCCGCTAAAGGAATCCGGTGGTTACCGCTGGCAATGCGTTTGTGCATGGCTTGCAATGCAGCTTCGCCAGCCGAGATAAAATTAATCATTGCCCCTGGCATATTCGTTTCACCCACGCCATCAACCACCTCGTCACCAACAACTGCGCCAAAACGGGAAAAATGATTGTGGCTAAACGTGACTAATTTCATAATTTGCGAGTGTGTTAATAAGTGATTGAATAATAGCTGTAAATTTAGGTTAACCGATCAGCTTGAGTTTGTCTCTTCATCACGAACGGCTTAACGATTGCTGAGTCTATCGTATACGAAGCCCAAAGCGCAAAAACAAGATATAATCGCACAATTTGATAAGCAATTAATCTGAACGAGGAAAGAACATGAAGAACGAAAACTGGATCGCCCCTTCCATTTTGTCCGCCAATTTTGCCAAATTGGGCGAGGAAGTCGATAACGTATTGTCCGCTGGCGCAGACGTTGTCCATTTTGACGTAATGGACAACCATTTTGTGCCTAACCTGACCATCGGGCCACTGGTTTGCGAAGCCTTGCGTAAACATGGTGTTACCGCACCGATTGACGTACATCTGATGGTTGAGCCGGTAGATCGTATCATCCCTGATTTTGCCAAAGCAGGCGCGTCTATCATCACCTTCCATCCAGAAGGGTCTGTGCATATTGACCGCACCTTGCAGTTGATTAAAGATTGCGGTTGCAAAGCGGGTTTAGTGTTCAATCCCGGCACACCCTTAAACCACCTGGATTATGTCATGGATAAACTGGACATGATTTTGTTGATGTCGGTTAACCCTGGTTTTGGCGGACAATCCTTCCTGCCTTCTGCTTTAGGCAAATTGCGTGAAGTGAGAAAACGCATTGATGAAAGCGGTTTTAACATCCGCTTGGAAATCGATGGCGGTGTTAATGGTGCTAACATCGGCGCGATTAAAGCGGCAGGTGCGGATACTTTTGTGGCTGGTTCCGCCATTTTCGGCAAGCCGGATTATAAGGCGATTATTGATGAGATGCGGGCGGAGATGGCGAAGGTTGGTTAGTAGTTAATTCAAGAGCTATATGACTATTTATAGTTTCAAAGATAACTTTTTTGAAAAAATCGGGGCTACGACCTTTAGTGCCGAAGGGCTGTTAGAGAGACATCATTTACAAACAGCCCTTAAACGGCAAATCGATATAATTGCTCCTAATTGCTTAGTTATATCCGAAGAGTTTTCAGAATGGGCTGGATCATTTCGTCGAATCGATTTGCTTGCTATCGATAAACAAGCAAACCTCGTAGTAATTGAATTAAAAAGAAATGAAACGGGAGATTATATGGAATTGCAGGCATTACGTTATGCCGCAATGGTTTCTACGCTTACTTTTAGTCGTGCAATTGATATTTACCAAAAATACTTATTATCTATAGATAGTGAGCTAAATGCAAAAAATAGCCTAATGGATTTTCTAGGGTGGGACGAGCCACAAGAAGAAAATTTTGCTTTGGATGTGCTTATTATCCTAGTCTCATCCAATTTTTCAAAAGAACTGACTACTTCAGTTATGTGGCTAAATGAAAGAAATGTAAATATTCGATGTGTTCGAATTATCCCTTACAAATATGAAAATCAAGTATTCATAGATGTTCAACAAATCATTCCATTGCCGGAAGTTGAAAGTTACCAAATTAAAATTAGGCAGCAGTCTGAAGAAAGGCGCGAAGCGCGTGAGTCGCAAAGAGACTTTACCCGTTATATATTTATGGGTACGCAGTATAACAAAAGAAAATTGGTTCTGGCTGTGATACATCAATGGATAAAAGATAATAAACCAAATGCGCTATCTGAACTATCAGCGGCTTTTCCTCAAGGGAATATAACTGTCAAGATATTTACCTCTTTAATTGAGGCAAAAGAAATCTTTCAGCGAACAAATATTCCACGTCATTTTTTAGCAGAAAATGAAATTGTTTCTTTACCTGATGGATCACAACATGCGATATCGAACCAATGGGGTGTGGGAAATATGGAAGAATTCATTAAACAAGCTAGAAGTATTGGACTTGAAGTCACTGAAATAATAAAAGTTAATAATTAGTTTTTTCCCTTTCGCATAAACATTCATGACCCCCGAACAATTCAACACCTACGCCAGACAGGGCTACAACCGCATCCCAGTTTGCCGAGAAGTGCTGGCTGATTTAGATACGCCCCTAAGCGCGTACCTAAAACTGGCCGATGGCCCGTATTCTTATCTGTTTGAATCTGTCCACGGCGGCGAACAATGGGGTAGATATTCGATTATTGGTTTGCCTTGTAAGACTTTGGTTAAGGTTAATGGCAATGAAATCCGGCTGGAAAAAGACGGCGAGGTACTTGAAAGCGTAACCCATGATAATCCTTTAATCTGGATTGAAGACTTCAAAGAGCGCTATAAAGTGCCGGATATTGATGAATTGCCGCGTTTTAGCGGTGGCTTGGTCGGTTATTTTGGCTATGAAACCATTGCTTATATCGAGCCGCGTTTACGTGTCGATAAGCCTGATCCTTTAGGTTGCCCGGATATTTTGCTGATGGTGTCGGAAGAAATCTTGGTGTTCGACAACCTGTCCGGCAAAATGCTATTGCTTACCCATGCCGATCCAGCAGAAGACAACGCCTATAATCTCGCCGTAACGCGCTTGAACAATCTGGCAAAAAAGCTGCGTGAGATGAAAGCCGAGCCAGCCAAGCACACCAATCCTGCCAAAGTGCGGGAATCGGATTTTGTCTCCGGTTTTACGGAAGATGGCTATAAAAATGCGGTGCTAAAAGCCAAGGATTACATCACCGATGGCGATATTATGCAGGTGGTGTTATCCCAGCGCATGTCCATCCCATATAGTGCGCCGCCGCTGGATTTATACCGCGCCTTACGTTGCCTAAACCCGTCGCCGTATATGTTTTTCCTTAATTTGGGCGATTTCCACATTGCAGGTTCTTCGCCAGAAATTCTGGTTAGGTTGGAAGATGACCAGATTACCGTCAGACCGATTGCCGGTACGCGCCGTCGAGGTGCAACACCGGAACTGGATCTGGAACTGGAACAAGAGTTACTGGCTGATCCCAAAGAACTCGCCGAACATCTTATGCTGATCGACTTAGGCCGTAACGATACCGGACGCGTGGCTGAAATTGGCACCGTGGAATTGACCGATAAGATGATCGTCGAACGTTATTCGCACGTTATGCACATTGTGTCCAATGTCACGGGACAATTGCAGTCAGGCAAGAATGCGTTCGATGTGCTGGCGGCGACGTTTCCGGCGGGCACCGTCAGCGGCGCACCTAAAATACGCGCGATGGAAATTATCAATGAGCTCGAACCCGTCAAGCGCGGGGTGTATTCCGGTGCTGTTGGCTATATTTCATGGTCAGGCAACCTTGATACCGCGATTGCGATCAGGACTGCGGTTATCAAGGACAATAGGCTACATATTCAAGCAGGGGCGGGCATCGTGTATGATTCTATTCCCCAAAGCGAATGGGATGAAACCATGAACAAAGGCCGCGCCGTGTTCCGTGCCGTCAGCATGGCGGAAGCAGGGCTTGATAGCGAACAACAGGGAGGGCAAGCATGAGCGCAGTCAACGTAGTGATGATCGACAATTACGATTCTTTCACCTACAACCTCGTGCAATATTTCGGCGAGTTAGGTGCGGATGTTACCGTCTTACGTAACGACCAAGTCAGCGTTGATGAAATTGCCGCATTAAATCCCGATAAAATCGTGATTTCCCCCGGTCCTTGTACACCGAAAGAGGCAGGTATTTCCGTAGCAGCAATCGAAAAATTTGCCGGACACATTCCTATTTTGGGCGTGTGCTTGGGACACCAAAGCATCGGCTATGCCTTCGGCGGCAACATCATCCATGCCAAAAGCATCATGCACGGTAAAACTTCACAGGTTTATCACAAGAATGAAGGCGTATTCAAAGGCTTAACTAACCCATTCACCGCAACTCGCTACCATTCCCTGGTCATCGAACAGGCAGCACTGCCCGATTGCCTGGAAATTACCGCCTGGACGCAGGACGAGCAAGGCAATATCGACGAAATCATGGGCGTTCGCCATAAAACCTTGGATATTGAAGGCGTACAATTCCATCCCGAGTCGATCTTGACGGAGCATGGTCACGATTTGTTGAGGAATTTTTTGGAAAGATGAGTCCAACCGTCTTTAAGGAAGCTGGCTTTCGGTTCTTTTTCTTTTCGAGAGAAGAGCCTAGAATGCATGTCCATATTGTTTCGGAAGACGGTGAAGCAAAGTTTTGGTTAGAGCCAGAAATTGAGCTGGCAAGAAATTACCGATACTCAAGAAAGCAGTTAAAAGTTATCGAGATTAGTGGAAGGTCATTATGATGAACTCATTAGCGCATGGCAAAGACATTTCGGCAGTTGAAATAACCCATATTTCCAGTCACGGTATATGGTTATTGGCACATGAAGAAGAATTGTTTATGTCCTACGAGGATTTTCCTTGGTTTAAAAATCAGCCAGTAAGTGCCATTATCGCCGTTGAAGAAGTTTCGCAAGGGCATTTTTATTGGCAAAAGATTGATGTTGATTTGACACTAGAAATGATTAAACACCCTGAACGGTTTCCTTTGATGGCTACCAATAAAAGACAATTACTATAAATAATATCAATAGGTTACTATATTTATTAAGTGGTATTATGTTAAACGTAGCTGGTAACATAATAGATGCCACTAAACATAACGCAAATGTTTAAAACCACAATAAATTCATAAATGGAAGGCTCTAATAGACTAGAACTTCACTATTACTTTGATGACGATAGTCACCAAATAGATGCATTATTTCGCAACAAATGTGAGTCTGAGTTACTGGCATTGTTAATTGAAGCCGCTAAGATTCTGAACATTGATGCACAATTTATTACAGAAGCGCATCAAGAAGGGGGGTTTAGAGATTTTTGGAAGTTTGTTGGTGATAATTCAGCTCAGATAAATGTACTTCTGGTTTTGATCCCAATCATAATAACTACCGTCCAATTGTTTGACCGTAGTGATAAAGACTTAGAAAAAGAACTAACTCGATTAAATATTGAAGAGAAAAAACTTAGCATTGAAAAGCTAAAGCAAGAGTTGCAGGATGGTGAACATAGCAAAGAGACTCTTAAAGATGCTGCCAATTCAGTGAGCAGCAATCTAAAAATAATTAAAAGAAAGTCTAACTTTTATGCCCACTTAGAAAAACATCAAAAAGTTAAAAGAATTGGGGTTATTCCGTTGGATTCAAACTGGCATCCAACTGCCGATGAAATTTCTGTCAATCGAATTGATTTTAGAAAATTTATTCTAGCCAGCAATAAATTGAAATCTAACAAGGATGATAATGCTGTAATTGAAATAGTATCCCCTGTGTTAAAAGAAGGGTCATATAAATGGAAAGGTATATATAACGAGCTGCCGATTAGTTTTGACATGCAGGATTCAGAATTCAAAGATGCCGTGTTGCTAGAAAAAATACCATTTCAAAATGGTTCGTTTATAAAGTGCGTTTTGATCACACATCGTGAAATTGACGAAATTGGAGACATCAAAATAACAGGTTACTCTGTACCAGTAGTCATAGAAAAAACAGACGGTGATGTATCCTATCGAACCATACAAGGAAAGAAATATCGGCATACTCAAAAGCTCAAAGAATCTCAGACAGATCTTTATGAAGAGTAACCTACACCTTTACTCGCTTAACGGAAAAACCTGCGTACCGAGCATTATCCCCCTGTCCGGCAATTGAAGGATTTCAATGAATAAGTTATTAGTCTTATTAAACACCCTGTTTTTAGCTGCCTGTAGCGTATTCGGCATGCCCTCAGTCGAAGAAGCGGGTTATGACGTACTTAAGAAACACGATACCATCCAGATCAGGCAATATAAGCCGCTTTTGGCTGCACAAACGGAAGTTGATGCGAGTTACGATGAAGCAAGTAAAAAAGCATTTCAACGCTTGTTTGATTACATTTCCGGCAACAATAAAGCCCAGCAAAAAATTGCGATGACCGCACCTGTTATTCAGGAAAAACAATCGGAAGAAATTGCTATGACTGCGCCGGTGTTTCAGGAGAAATCCGGCAAGACTTGGTTTATGTCGTTTGTCTTGCCAGCAGATTACACCCTGGCAACCGCACCAGTACCGCTGGATTGTACGATTGTCCTCAAAGAAATACCGAGCAAGAAAGTCGCCGTCCTGAGTTATACCGGATTTCTTTCTGAGCAAGCGATTGATGAAAAAACCAGTGAATTGAAAAGTTGGCTCGATGCTAACGGTTACAAAGCCATTTCTTCGCCGCGTTCAGCAGGTTTTGATCCGCCTTGGACGTTGTCATTCCTGCGTCGCAATGAAGTACATATTGATGTAGAGTAATTTAAAATATTATAGAGACCATGACAATAAAAGACAGTAACGGTACTGAACTTAATGACGGCGATTCTGTACAAGTGATTAAGGATTTAAAAGTAAAAGGAACTTCCGTTACCCTTAAACGCGGAACGGTCATCAAGAATATCCGCCTGACTGACGATGAAGAATTGATTGAATGCAATGCGGATAAAGTCAAAGGGCTGATACTCAAAACCTGTTTTTTGAAGAAAGTTTCGTAAAAAAAGCTGAACCTTCTAAATTCCGTTCGCCCTGAGCCTGTCGAAGGGTAGGTGGGATTTAGAAGGTTAACTCAATTGGTGAGATGTGTTGTAGTCCGCCCATGCTTCGATAGGCTCAGCACGAACGGATTACAACACATTTCAGCTGACTTTATTAGGTCTAAACCTTATGATCGGCTTTAATAAAGCCATCATATTTTCAGTCAGAAGATAGGTTTGATGAACAACGCCAAAATGGATATAAAACAAGCTCTAGCCTCCTTATTAAATAAGCGGAACCTCAGTGCCGAGCAAATGCGGGATGTGATGCGGCAAATCATGGGCGGCGGTGCGACCGATGCTCAGATTGCTGGATTTTTGATTGCCTTACGTTGCAAAGGCGAAACTGTCGATGAAATTGCCGCCGCCGTTGAGGTGATGCGCGAACTGGCAAGCAAAGTGCCGATAACAGGCGATCATATAGTCGATACCTGCGGAACCGGTGGTGATGGCGCGAATACGTTTAACATTTCGACGACCTGTGCTTTTGTGGTTGCCGCAGCGGATGGGCAGGTAGCCAAGCACGGCAACCGCTCGGTATCCAGCAGTTGCGGTAGCGCCGATGTGCTGGAAGCGGCGGGTGTTAACCTGGATTTATCGGCAGAACAGGTGACAGAATGCGTACGCGACATCGGAGTGGGCTTTTTATTCGCCCCCAAACATCATGGCGCAATGAAACACACCATCAATGTACGCAAGGAAATGGGCGTAAGAACGCTGTTTAACCTGCTCGGGCCCTTATCTAACCCTGCATCAGCACCTAACCAACTGATCGGCGTTTTTTCCAAAGACTGGGTAGAGCCATTGGCGCAGGTGTTAAAAAAACTCGGCAGCCAGCATGTGTTGGTGGTCAGTGCCGACGATGACCTGGATGAGATCAGCATTGCTTCAGCCACGCATGTTGCCGAACTGAAAAATGGCATAGTTTCGACGTATACCGTAACGCCAGAGCAATTCGGTTTGCGACGGGCGAGTTTAGCTGAGTTATCAGTAACTAACGCCGCAACCAGCCTGGACATGATAAAATCTGTCTTGAATAATCAGCCCAGTGCGGCACTGGACATCGTGCTGTTAAATTCTGGTGCAGCGATTTATGCAGCGAATATCACCGACACCTTTGTTGATGGAATTAACAAAGCTCGTGAAGCCATTGCCAGCGGTGCGGCCTTATCAAAGCTGGAAGCGCTGATTCAATATTCCACAAAAATAACACAACAAAAACAATGACCGACACCCCAGACATTTTAAAAAAAATCCTAGCTAAAAAAGTCGAAGAAGTTGCCAATCGCAAACAGCGCATGAGCATTGCCGATCTTGAAGAGATTGCCCAAGGCGTTGAAAGGCCGCGTGGATTTTATAAAGCTTTGCAGCATAAAGTTGGTACAAAAAAACCTGCGGTTATCGCTGAAATCAAAAAAGCATCACCCAGCCAAGGCGTGATTCGGGAAAATTTTGAACCTATCACTATCGGTTTAGATTATGCCATGAACGGTGCAACCTGCTTATCAGTACTGACTGATAAAGAATTTTTTCAAGGTGCCGAGGCTTATTTACAAATGGTGCGACAACGTTGCCCCTTGCCGGTCATCCGCAAAGATTTCATGATTGATCCATACCAAATCTATGAAACCCGTGCCTTGGGAGCGGACTGTATTTTGTTGATTGTTGCTGCTTTGGGTGATGGGCAAATGCAAGAATTGTCCGATACTGCGACCAAGCTGGGCATGGATGTGTTGGTTGAATCGCATGACGTAGCAGAACTGGAACGTGCCTTGGCATTGGATACTAAACTGATGGGAATAAACAACCGCAATCTGCGTACGTTTGAAACGTCCTTGCAAACGACGTTAGACCTTAAGGTAATGATTCCGTCTGATCGAATCATCATTACCGAAAGCGGCATCCATACCCAAAAGGATGTCCAACTGATGCTGGATAACGAGATTTACGCCTTTTTGGTGGGTGAGACTTTTATGCGGGCAGAAAGTCCAGGGCAAAAAATGCGCGAGTTGTTTTCTTTATAAGCTTATTTTCATCCAGAATGTTGGTAACCTACTCACATAACAATCATAAACTTAACCGTAGATGCACTCAGATCATCCCATAGGTGTTTTTGATTCGGGCGTAGGTGGATTGTCGGTTTTGCGCGAAATTCATCATCTGCTGCCGCGAGAAGATCTTATCTACGTCGCCGATTCCGCCCATGCGCCCTACGGCGATAAGTCCAAAGAATTTATCCTGGAACGGTCTACTGCCATCTTCGAGTTTTTTTTAAGCCATAAGGTCAAGACTGTCGTAGTAGCCTGCAATACCGCAACTGCTGCCGCCGTCAAGGAATTGCGTGGCATTTACAACTTACCAATGGTAGCGATGGAACCAGCGGTTAAGCCTGCCGCCGAACAAACCCAAACTGGCATCATCGGCGTACTGGCGACCAGCAGGACGATCAATAGCAACAATTTCCAGGTCTTGTTTGCCCGGTTTGCCGATCAGGTGCAGGTTATCCCCCAAGCCTGCCCCGGCTTGGTTGACCAAGTGGAGCAAGGCTACCTCGACAGTGCGGAAACCCGCGCACTGGTCGCCCAATATGTGCAACCGTTATTGGCGCAGAATGCCGATATTCTGGTGTTGGGCTGTACCCATTACCCGTTTTTGAAGCCGATTATCCAGGAGATTGCTGGAGCAACCATTAAAGTTATTGATTCTGGCGCGGCCATTGCTAGGCGTTTGCACCACTTGCTCCATCATCATGGCTTGTCATCAGAAAGCCAACAAACAGGCTCTGTGCAATTTTATAGCAGTGCTGAAAACGGCATAGCTGATGGGGTGATCTCAGAACTGTGGGGTAGCCACATTAAAACGGAAAAAATGACTGAAGTGGTATCGGTTTAAGGAATCTCAACAAGTTGATTCCACTCATGGTTCGACAAGCTCACCACGAACGGAATCAACCCGTTGCCGTTCGTCCTAAGCCTGTCGAAGGACTTTTTCAGGGGTTCTTGATTCAATCAAGGACAAAGCTGATCTTCATATTGACACGGTATTCGACAATCTTGCCGTCATTAATAACCAGCTTCTGGTCTTGAACCCAAGCACCTTGAATGCCCCGGATGGTCTTACTGGCGCGTTTTATGCCTTTTTCGATGGCATCATCAAAACTTTTGGCGGAACTGGAGGTTATTTCACTTACTTTTGCGATGGTCATAATTAACTCCTCGATTGAAATTGTGGATTTATTATTACGTAGAGCAAAGAACAGATTTCGTATTAAGCCAAAATCATTAAAGAAACCCTCAAGAACGAAACTTGAGTGGCTTAGTTATAACATTATTTGATTAGCTAGCAAAACTCAACAATTGAATCTTACCGCTTAAAATGCGTAAAACTGGTTTTATCAGCTATCTAACGCAATATCATCAAAGCTACTGACTTGTGGATGTTCGGCTTGAGGGTCTGGTGCATTGTCGCGAGTAAGCCAAATCGTTTGATAGCCCACCGCTTTTGCGGCATCCAACTCTTCTTTAATATCAGATAGGAACAGGATTTCATGTGTAGGAAAGTCGATTTCGATGGCGATTTTACGGTAAGAATCGGCTTCTTTCTTGCCGCCAATCAAGGTGTCAAAATAACCCGAAAATAGCGGTGTTAAGTCGCCTTCTTCGGTATGCCCAAACAACAGTTTTTGCGCCAACACAGAGCCGGAAGAATACACATACAAGGAAATTCCATTAGCTTTCCAAGCCTTAAGATTGTCTATCGCATCTTGGTATATATGGCCTTTAAAATCACCTTGCTGGTAACCTGCTTCCCAGATCAAGCCTTGCAAGGCTTTTAACGGCGTGATTTTCTTGTCTTGGTCTATCCATTCGATTAACTGTTCGATGGCATTTTCAGCGGATAGTGAAATATTCGCTTCATCACATGTATCGACTAGAAGTTGCTTGATATAAGGTTCGTCATGGTGTTGCCGGACATAATTGGGCAGTTTTGTACGGGCATAAGGGAACAGCACATCCTTGACGAAAGACAATGACGAGGTCGTGCCTTCAATATCGGTGACGATGGCTTTAATCATTTAAGTTCAGCCACTGTTTCATCAAGCGTAGGGAAGGCTTTGGCAATGTCACTTCCGGTGAATTTGGCAACCCAGCCTTCTTGCGTGGTAAACAGGCGGATAACCTTAAAACTGGGATTCTCCCCCATGTCAAACCAGTGTGTGGTGTGGGCGGGAACGCTGATAAGGTCGCCTTTCTCGCATAAGACCGCATAAACTTTGCCGTTAACATGCAGATAAAACAGCCCACAGCCGTCGATAAAAAACCGTACTTCAAAATCGTCATGGGTGTGTTCAGCTAGGAATTTTTGCCGAAATTCTGCTTTTTGCGGGTGATCGGGGCTTAAGTTAATCACGTCCACGGATTGAAAACCATAAAGCTGCTTCAGCTTGTCTATGGATTCCTGATAAGCGGCAATGACAGTTTCCTGGTCGTCATCGGCAGTCAGTTCACGATTGGCCGTCCAGCGTTCAAACTTGACATCAATGCCCGCAAGTTCCCGTTCTATATCGGAAAAATTGGTGTAGCGGATACCTTTTTCCGGTTGGTTTTTTGAATAACTGTCGGGGTAAATGATCAATAAGCTCATGGTTTTTTGACTCCGCGCAGTCGCAATTCGCAATCCAATAAATAATCCAACGCTTCCAGATGGCGCAGGGCTTCCGGTACGGATTCACCCCAGGTATATAAACCATGTCCGGCGATTATATAAGCATAACAATCAGTTGCGGCATCCAGATAGCTATTTACCACTTGAGATAAGCGCGGAATGTCTTGGTCGTTGGCAAAAATCGGCACCGTAATTTGTGTTTCATGTGTAGAAATACCCCGAAAAGCTTTCAACAATTCGTAATTTTCCAGAATAATCTCATCACCAAATAACCTTGAAACCAAATTGGCATTGATCGAATGCGGGTGCAAAATGGCTTGTATGCTTGGATAACGCTTGTACAAACTGGTATGTAAACCTGTTTCCGCTGATGGCTTCTTGCCGTCCAGCACGTTGGCATCGGCATCAATCAACATAATATCATCGACTTGCAAACAGCCTTTGTGCTTGCCTGATGTCGTGATCGCAATCGTACCATCCGGCAATCGGGCAGAAAAATTGCCGCTGGTCGCTGGCACCCAGCCCTTGCTGTCGATGAATTTTCCGGCATTGCACAAGGCTATCGCTGCGGTTTTGAAATTTTGGGAATAAATCATAATGACTTTAAAAAGTGGATTTTTAGATTTTCATTTAAAAGCCATCTCGCAAGACCACTTTAAAAAACCTAAATTCGGTATTCAGCAGAACGCGCATGAGCGGTCAGGCTTTCACCGCGCGCAAGTACAGAAGCGGTTTTGCCTAATTCTTTTGCTCCCGCTTTAGAACAGTTAATCAAGCTGGTGCGCTTTTGGAAGTCGTAAACTCCTAAGGGTGATGAATACCGCGCCGTACTCGACGTAGGCAGGACGTGGTTTGGCCCCGCGCAATAATCACCCAAGGCTTCTGCCGTGTAACGACCCATGAAGATCGCCCCAGCATGGCGGATGTGTTGGCTTAAGGCTTCGGGGTTTTCCACCGAAAGCTCCAAATGTTCCGGCGCGATGGTATTGGCGACTTCGGCGGCTTGCAGCAAGTCGTTGACTTTAATTAGTGCGCCACGATTGGACAAGGAGGTTCGGATAATGTCAGCGCGTTCCATAGTCGGCAGCAAGTTGTTGATGCTTTGCTTGACGGCTGCAAGATAAGCTCTGTCCTCGCTAATCAAAATCGCCTGGGCGTTCTCGTCGTGTTCGGCTTGGGAAAATAAATCCATGGCAATCCAGTCGGGATTGGTAAGGCCGTCGCAAATAATCAGGATTTCCGAAGGGCCAGCAATCATGTCAATACCCACCTGACCGAACACAAGTTTCTTGGCGATGGCAACATAGATATTGCCGGGGCCGACGATTTTTGCAACAGGGGGAATGGTTTCTGTACCGTAAGCCAGCGCGGCAATGGCTTGTGTGCCGCCTATGGTGAATATCCTATCGACACCTGCCAGATAAGCGGCTGCCAATACCAGTTGGTTGCTTTCGCCTTTGGGCGTTGGAACCACCATAATCAATTCGCCGACCCCTGCCACTTTGGCGGGGATGGCGTTCATCAACACAGAAGAAGGATAAGCGGCTTTGCCGCCCGGCACGTACAGTCCCACGCGATCCAGCGGCGTAATCTTTTGTCCCAATACCGTACCGTCGGCTTCGGTATAATCCCAGGATTGCAGTTTTTGATGTTCGGCATAAGCGCGAATCCTGTCCGCTGCGGTCTGCAAGGCTGCGGCTTGGTTTGTTGGTATCGCTTCAAAAGCGGATTTCAAGCTGGCTTGGCTTAACTCCAGCTCAGATGCAGCACTAACTTGGCGGTGGTCGAAGCGGTTTGTGTAAGCAATAACGGCTTTGTCGCCATTGCTACGTACGTCGGCAATAATATCGAGAACTTGCCGATGAATATCAAAATCTTCCGTTTCATTCCAAGCCAGCAATTGCTGCAATTGCCCAGCAAAATCTGGGGATGCGGCATCAAGTTCGGTGATTGTAATCTCTGACATAGGCTTACCTTTTGGCGAGCGTTGCTTCAAATTGTTCGAGCAATTTGGCTATGGCGTGATTTTTCATTTTCATGGCAGCTTTGTTGACCACAAGCCGTGAGCTAATGTTCATTATTAATTCCCGTGGCTCCAGGTTATTGGCGCGTAGTGTGTTGCCGGTATCGACCAGATCGACGATGCAATCGGCTAGGCCAACCAGCGGCGCAAGTTCCATCGAGCCGTACAGCTTGATGATTTCAGCCTGTATGCCCTGGCTGGCAAAATAGCGTTGAGCGATTTTGACGTATTTGGTGGCGACACGAATCCGTCCTTTGGGTATTGGTGCGTCCTTATGTGCCGCCGTCATCAAGCGGCATTTAGCAATACCCAAATCCAGGGGTTCATAAAGGCTTTCTGCGCCGTGTTCCAGGAGGATGTCTTTGCCTGCTATGCCCATGTCGGCTGCACCGTATTCGACGAAGGTGGGGACATCGGTGGCACGGATGATGACGAGTTGCACGTCGTCCCGCGTTGTGGATAGGATCAGTTTGCGGGATTTTTCGGGATCATCTGTGGGCGTAATGCCAGCCGCTTCCAAAAAAGGTAAAGCTTCTTCGTAAATTCTGCCTTTAGATACAGCAATTGTTAGCATAAAATTAGTTTGGTACTCGACGTATAGTTGCGCCTAATTGCGACAGCTTTTCTTCAATGTGATCATAACCACGGTCTATATGATAAATTCTGTCTACCCGTGTATCACCCTCGGCGGCAAGCGCGGCGATGACTAGACTGGCTGAAGCCCTTAAATCGGTAGCCATAACAGGTGCGGCAGTTAGCTTTTTGACACCGGTACAGATAGCGGTATTCGATTCCAGCTTTATATCTGCGCCCATACGTTGCAGCTCTTGCACGTGCATAAAGCGGTTTTCAAAAATTGTCTCGGTAATAATGCCCACGCCGTTTGCGATTGTGTTCATTGCAATGAACTGGGCTTGCATATCAGTTGGAAAAGCGGGGTAAGGTGCAGTACGTAAAGACACCGCTTTCGGCTTGTTACCGTGCATATCGAGAGCAATCCAGTCCTCGCCTGAGGTAATTTCAGCACCCGCTTCAATCAGCTTGTCCAGAACAGCATCCAGAATATCTGGACGGGTATTTTTGAGTTTGACCTTGCCACCAGTAATGGCAGCAGCGACCAGATAAGTACCTGTTTCTATTCTGTCGGGCAGGATGTCGTAATGAATGGATTCTAACCCCAGTTTTTCAACACCTTCAATAACTAACACATCCGTGCCAATACCGGTTATTTTTGCTCCCATTTTATTGAGAAAGTGTGCTAAATCAGTGACTTCTGGCTCTCTTGCCGCGTTTTCCATAATGGTAATGCCTTCCGCCAAGGCAGCCGCCATCATCAAATTTTCCGTACCAGTAACTGTTACCTGATCGAGAACTAAACGACAGCCTTTTAGCCTCTTGGCTTTGGCATGAATATAGCCACCTTCGACGGTAATGTCTGCGCCCATCTTGATAAGACCACTGATGTGGATGTCCACCGGACGTGTGCCGATAGCACAACCACCTGGCAAAGATACATGAGCCTCGCCAAAACGTGCCAGCAAAGGCCCTAAAACCAGTATAGATGCCCGCATAGTTCTAACCAGCTCATAAGGTGCTTCATAGCTGTTGATGGTGCTGCTGTCCACCTCGATATTCATTTTCTCATCCACCATCAAGCTCACACCCATTCGACCCAATAGCTCCATCGTGGTTGTAATATCATGAAGATGCGGGATATTTCCAATGCTGACAGGTGCATGGGAAAGTAGTGTTGCCGCCAAAATGGGCAATGCGGCATTTTTAGCACCGGATATGCGAATTTCGCCGCAGAGTTGATTGCCGCCAGTAATGATTAATTTATCCATAGTGTGTTATTTTTTGATTATCTACGCAGGCTATTCTGTGACGGCTAACCCAGACTTAGCTGAAATAAAATAACTTGTTTTATCAAGTCCACTTAATTTAGCCAGATTTAAGAGTTGCTCGGGAATATTTCTAAAGCGCAATTGTACTCTTTTACTGCGGGAATATTTTACCCATTCAATCATTAACGCGAGTCCAGCACTGTCAGCATTGCCAACGCCACCTAAATCAACAGTGATTTGTTTGGACGTGGTTAAAAATGCAAATGAGCTGACGGTTTTTTTATCCATCGCAGAAAAAGTGAGATCACCATCGACAATAAAATTCCCTGAACCCTCATTAACAATGCTCAGTTTGCTCATTTCTTTTCTTCGGCGGATTTAAACAGAAACTGACCGATGGCTTTTTCGAGAATAATTGCCGATTGAGTGATTTCTATGTTGCTATTTTGTTTTAAATGCTCGCTAGAGCCACCGGGTTCTAAGCTGACATACTGTTCACCTAGTAATCCGGCTGTGAAGATGCTGGCTGTCGTATCATCGGGAATGCTGTTGTATTGTGCATTTATCCGCATTTTAACCACGGATTCGTAGGTTTTTGGGTCAAAACTGATGTCGCTGACCTGACCGATTTTGACCCCAGCGGCAGAAACGGGCGATTTAACTTTTAATCCGCCGGAATTCTCAAAACGTGCGGTAATGGTATAGCCTTTTTGTTCCGTAAATGAACTTAAGTTGCTGACTTGTAAGGCAAGAAAAAATAATCCGGCAATACCAGCCGCGACAAAAAGTCCGACCAGCGTGTCCTGAGTATTGCTGTGCTGCATGTTAATCGTCTCCAAACATAAGTGCGGTGAGGATGAAATCCAAACCTAAAATACTGAAAGCGGAATTTACTACGGTACGCGTGGTTGCGCGGCTAACACCTTCGGAAGTAGGGATAGCATCATAGCCTTCAAACAAGGCGATCCAGCTGGTCACAAAGCCAAACACCAGGCTCTTGATAACGCCATTAATAATGTCATCCTGAAAATCAATCTTAGCCTGCATTTGCGACCAATAAGCACCTTCGTCAACGCCTAACAAACCGGATCCGACAATTTGTCCGCCAATTATGCCAATAGCACTGAATAAGGCCGCCAACAACGGCATGGAGATAACACCTGCTAGGAAGCGGGGCGATATGATGCGCTTGATTGGATCGACCGCCATCATTTCCATGCCAGACAATTGTTCCGTCGCTTTCATCAGGCCGATTTCCGCCGTCAAGGCCGAGCCAGCGCGTCCGGCGAATAGAAGGGCAGAAACTACCGGCCCCAATTCGCGTACTAACGATGCGGCAACCATCACGCCCAAGGTTTCCTCCGCACCAAAATCGGATAGGATGTAAAAACCCTGCAAACCCAACACCATACCGACAAACAAGCCGGAAATAGAAATAATCAAAAAGGATAATACGCCCACTGAATAAAGCTGCTTAAGTAGCAGTCGAGGGCGCGGCAGTATCTCGATAATCCCAGTGATCGTTTGCACAAGGAAAAACGTTGCGCGTCCCAGCTTGGTAAAGCTGCCACGGGTATTTCTACCTAAAGTTTGAATAAAATCCATCATGTTTAAGCAGCAAACCTAATAACGTTTTCCGGTGGACATCAAATCGTCCTGTAAATCTTTGGCAGGATAATGAAAATGCACGGGACCATCGGCAGAGCCGTCCATAAACTGCTGGACCCATTCTGACGATGATTGTTTTATTTCTGTAGGCGTGCCTTCACCAATCACTTTTCCGTCCGAAACCACATAAATGTAATCGGCAATCGCCGAGGTTTCATGCACATCATGAGATACGATTATGCTAGTCAGGCCTAAAGTAGCGTTTAACGACTTGATAAGATGCACCAATACCCCTTTGGAGATGGGATCTTGCCCAGTAAATGGTTCATCGTACATAATCATCATCGGATCCAGGGCGATAGCCCGTGCCAAAGCAACTCGTCTCGCCATACCGCCCGAGAGCTCGTTCGGCATCAAGTTTCTTGCACCGCGCAAGCCAACTGCTTGGAGCTTCATCAAAACCAGCGTTCGGATCATGGATTCAGAAAGATGGGTATGTTCACGCAACGGAAAAGCCACATTATCGTAAACATTCATATCTGTTAGCAACGCGCCACTTTGGAACAACATGCCCATGCGTTTACGTAACACAAACAGTTCGTTTCTGCGTAAACGGTGGACATTGCTGCCATCCACCGTGATAGAACCTTGAGCTGGTCGTAATTGCCCACCAATCAGCTTTAACAACGTGGTTTTGCCCGTGCCACTAGGCCCCATGATGGCGGTAATTTTGCCGCGCTCAAAATCCATGAACACATCTTTGAAGATTTTATTGTCACCCCGCGAAAACGATAAACCTCGGACTGCAACTAAACTGTTTTGGGAGCGAACACTATCACTCATATTTGGCAAGGGTTAATAATACGAATCGAAACACGGTATTGTCTATGACTACTCCCTTTTGAGTCAAACTTTAAATAAAGAATTCATAGCTGGCTTTCGTTCAATTCAATGAATTCAAGACGAGGCAGTCACTGTAGTAACGGAGTAACAGGTTAAGGTTGAGCAATGCTCTGCTTTCCTTGAGGAAAATTGCGGTAATTACGGCTTTAAATTTTGCCAACTTTATTTTTAGTGTCCGAACAATCAATACTAAACCGCTCCACCCGCTCACCCAACTTCAATGCCGTCAACTGCCCACCCCAAAGACAACCTGTGTCGATAGCGTAGCAGTCGTGTCCTTCGTAATAACCCAAGCTAGACCAATGCCCGAAGACAATCTTCATATCTAAGCTTTTCCGATTAGGTACAGCGAACCAGGGCATCAGGTGATTGGGCTGCGATCCTGGCGAGCCGTTAAAATTCATCTCCACCCTTCCTTCCGCATCGCAATAACGCATTCGGGTAAAGCAGTTAATGGAGAACCGCAAGCGCGGCGTGCCGTGCAGCATGGGCGACCAAATGTCGGGCTTATCGCCGTACATGGCTTTCAAAAGGATTTTGTAATCGTTGCTTTGTAAGGCTTTTTCAACCTCTTGTGCCATTTGTTTGGTCTGGTTAAAATCCCACTGCGGCGGAATACCAGCGTGTACCATACAAAACTGGTCATTGTGATGGAATAAGGGGCGATGCCGCAGCCAGTCGATTAATTCATCTCGGTCGGGCGCGGCTAACACTTCTTTGAGTGCTGCTTTGGTATTGCTTGATGGCACTGAACAGGCAGCAGCAAGCAGGTGCATATCATGATTGCCCAAAACGGCAATGGCTGAATCGCCTAATGATTTGATAAACCGTAAGGTTTCAAGCGACTTTGGCCCGCGGTTAACCAGATCGCCGACAAACCAAAGCTGGTCATTGTGTTCATTAAATGCAATGGTATCGAGTAGCCTTAATAGTTCATCGTAACAACCTTGCACGTCGCCGATTGCGTAGATCGCCATCTAATTAGTGCAATGTCCTTGGGATGGACAAGGTAAATTTGGGAATGCTGGCATTAAAATTAACGCCTTCATCGGAAATCATGGTGTACTGCCCTTGCATGGTGCCAACTGACGTTTCCAGCATCGCACCGCTGGTGTAACGGAAAGACTCACCTGGCTTAAGGTAAGGCTGTTCGCCGATCACGCCCTCGCCCCTGACTTCCTGAATTTTGCCGTTGGAATCGGTAATCAGCCAGTGCCGATTCAATAATTTTGCGGGGATTATGCCCGCATTAGTGATGGTGATGGTGTAAGCAAACACATAACGTCCTTCGTTGGGCGATGATTGCGCCTCAATAAAATGCGGAATTGCTTCAACTAAAATTTTGTTTTTTTCGGTCATTATCGGATGATACTGCTTATTTGCGGTTTGTTATAATTTAAGAGAACCTCAAAAACCCCCTCTCCAGGAGGAGAGGGCTGGGATGAGGAGAATAAAATCATGCGTTTATATCCCCCTCATCCCAGCCTTCTCCCTCAAGGGAGAAGGAGTAGGCGAATTTTGAATTTTTATAAGTTCTCTTAAGCCTATTAATATAAGCTTGCATTTTATAACAAAAATCGACTTAAAAATAATTCACCAATCTTAAAGACAGAAATAGGACTAAAGCATTGCACATTCATATTCTAGGTATTTGCGGTACTTTCATGGGCGGACTTGCGCTGATTGCGCGGGAACTTGGCTACCAAGTTTCAGGTTCTGACCAGAATGTTTATCCTCCCATGAGTACGCAACTGGAAGAGCAAGGCATCCACCTGATGGAAGGTTACAATGCCGAAAACTTGGCGAATAAGCCTGATTTGGTCATCATCGGCAATGCCATATCGCGTGGCAATCCCGAAGTCGAAGCCGTCCTCAACCAAGGTATTCGCTACATCTCCGGGCCGCAATGGCTGTCCGAACACGTCTTGCAAAATCGGTGGGTGCTGGGCATTGCGGGGACGCACGGCAAAACCACGACCACCAGCATGTTAAGCTGGATTTTGGAACATAATGGCTTCAAGCCCGGCTTCCTTATCGGCGGAATACCGCTGAATTTCGGTATTTCCGCACGGTTGGGCGAGTCGGATTTTTTTGTGATAGAAGCGGACGAATACGATTCGGCATTTTTCGACAAACGCTCGAAATTTGTCCATTACCGCCCACGCACGGCAATCCTGAACAACCTGGAATACGACCACGCCGACATCTTCCCTGACCTGGATGCCATCAAAAAACAATTTCACCATCTGGTCAGGACAGTTCCCGGAGAAGGTTTGATCATCAGCCCTGCCTGCGAAAAGAATATAGACGACATCCTGGAAATGGGCTGTTGGACCCCTGTAGCACGAACTTCAATTAATGGTAACGCACAATGGAATGCCGAACTCGTCAAAGCCGACGGCAACCAGTTCAAAGTCAGCTTTGATGGCATTGAGCAAGGCTGTGTCGATTGGTCGTTAACTGGAGACCACAATGTTTACAATGCGATGTCTGCCATTGTTGCCGCCAAACATATTGGCATCCTGCCTAAAGACGCAATCGCTGCATTAGCCGAGTTTAAAAACGTCAAACGGCGCATGGAAGTCATCGCCAAGATCAATGGTGTGACGATTTATGACGATTTCGCCCACCATCCCACCGCCATTGAAACCACCTTGGACGGTTTGCGGAAACAGGTTGGTCAAGAACGCATCATCGCCATCGTCGAACCACGCTCCAACACCATGCGCCTCGGCGTTCATACAGAAACCCTGGCACTGTCCTTACACGATGCCGACAAGGCCATATTGTACCAACCGGACAACCTGGGCTGGGACTTAAGCGGCCTGCTTAAATATGCCGAGAATATTGAAATCTGTCGGACGCTGGATGAAATCATCGAAAAACTCAAATTGGAAGCGAGTTATGGCGGACATTTTGTGTTGATGAGCAATGGCAGTTTTGGGGGAATTTATCAAAAGTTGCAGGAAGCACTGAGCTAAATAAACATCTCATGCACAACATGGAAACGATTCAGCTCCGCCGTAATCCTAGTTTAACGACCACCTGGATGTGGATAAGATTTTGATGCAGCCTAGCTTTGCATTGCCTAAAATTATTACACCCTCAGCAAATGCCCGACATTACCCAAAAGCCTTTACGGGACTGAGGCATCTATGGGCAAATTTGAATCTGAAATTATTGATGCCAAAGAACATATCGCCTGTAATATGCCATGAAATCCTATAAACACCAGCCTGAACCGCACCAAACCACACTACCGACAGGCATCCCCTATATAGTGGCGAATGAAGCGGCAGAACGGTTTAGCTATTATGGGATGAGGGCTATTCTGGTTGTGTTCATGACACAATATATGACAAACAGCATGGGCGCATTGGCGGTCATCTCCGAACAAGAAGCGCAAGGCTATTTCCACCTATTCGTGTCGGCGGTTTATTTTATGCCCATGTTAGGCGCGTTGGTGTCTGATGGCGTTTTAGGCAAATATCGAACCATCATTTTGCTATCTTTGGTTTACTGCTTAGGTCACTTAGCCTTGGCTATTGATAGTACACTTATGGGCTTACTACTTGGTCAGAGTCTAATTGCTTTGGGTGCTGGCGGCATAAAACCCTGTGTTTCTGCCCACGTTGGCGACCAATTTGGAGAGAATAATCAGCATCTGATTGGTAAAGTATTTAGCTGGTTTTATTTTTCTATCAACTTGGGGGCTTTTGCAGCCATGTTAATTAGCCCTTGGCTACTGCAACATTACGGTGCATCGGTAGCATTTGCAGTTCCAGGCGTATTGATGTTGGTTGCAACCGTTATTTTCTGGTCTGGACGTTATCAGTTCGTCCATATTAAGCCTGCGGGTATCGGCTTTATAAAAGCAATGTTCAGTCGATATGGAATGACAACTTTAGCAAAATTAGCGTCTGTTTACATCTTTATTGCCGTTTTTTGGGCACTTTTTGAACAAATTGGCTCATCGTGGATATTGCAAGCCCAAAAAATGGATCGCGTTGTCTTTGGGGTTGAATTGCTGCCATCACAAATTCAAGCAGCGAATCCATTGCTCATCATGTTACTGACACCGCTGTTCACTTACATCCTCTATCCCTTTTTAAATACCTTGTTTAATCTTACCGCTATAAGAAAAATGGGCATCGGGTTATTTCTCACAGTCATTGCCTTTGCTGCTGCCAGTCTTATTCAAATGCAATTAGACCAAGGCAATATCCCTAACATTAGCTGGCAGCTTATCGCCTACCTCATACTCACCTCGGCAGAAGTCATGATCTCCATTACTTGCCTAGAGTTCTCCTATCGACAAGCACCTAACACCATGAAATCATTCGTGATGGCATTTTATTTTTTGTCGATAGCCGTTGGCAATCTATTCACCAGCGCGGTCAATTTTTTTATTCACAATGCCGATGGCACCAGCAAACTCGCGGGTGCCAGCTATTTTTGGTTTTTTACTATTATAATGTTGATTACAACGGTATTATTCTTGTGGACAAGTTCGCATTTCCAAGAAAAAAACACTTTCTGCGATGACCTTGGCTAATATATCTTCTATACTCTAACGGACGAACTTTTACGTACTAATTGAGGCAATAATGAAATTTACACTGCTAACCTTGGGATTGCTTGTTTCCATGCCATTATCAGCGGGCGTTTATAAATGCACGGATGCCAGTGGCAATAAAACCTATCGCTCAAAACCCTGTGCGGAAGGACAAAACAAAGTCGAGCTGAATGTGAAAACAGGCGGTTCCACTGATCTTAATCAACAAGAAAACCAGAAAGCGTTGTCGCAACAAGAACAGGAAGCTAAAGAGGCACAAAAAAAACTTGAAGAACAAGATCTAATCCAAAAACAAACGCAATTAAAACAAAGTACTCTGGATGAAAGTGCTAAAAACCAGTTTTTGATAAAAAATAATCCCCAAAAATATTCAGCCTTTGCCATTCCGCCCTATAAGTTTGATGATTTAACACCCCTAGTTAAAATTTACCAAAATAGACTGCCAGATATTGAACGGTTTAGACGACAAGCGGCTGAAAAGTCGCTCGCCACAGGTCAATGTGGACGGGTTGAATCCGTGGAATTAAGTGATAAAAGTACGAAAGATGGGTTGGTAATCCTTGTGGATTGCAGCTCGGCGAAAAAATTCTATGTCTCTGAGCAGGAATTGGCAACAAATTCGCAATGATACCGCCGAAAACCATACTCATTACCGGCTGTTCGACCGGTATTGGCTATGCCACCGCTATTGAATTAAAAGCCCGTGGTCATAAAGTTATCGCAAGTGCGAGAAAAGAGGAAGATGTTGCCCGTTTGCAAGAAGAAGGTTTCCTGACCGTTCAGTTGGATTTGGCTGACAGTAAAAGCATTGCAAAAGCCGTCAAAAAAGCTTTAGAACTGACTGACAATGGCATTGACGTACTATTCAATAATGCTGCTTTTGGTCAGCCAGGAGCCGTCGAAGACTTAAGCCGTGAAGTCCTAAGATTTCAGTTTGAAACCAATGTGTTTGGCACGCATGAACTGACCAATCTGCTAATACCTATTATGCGTAAACAAGGTCATGGACGAATTATCTACAATAGTTCGATCTTGGGGCTGGTCGCCATGACCTACCGAGGTGCTTATAACGCCAGCAAATATGCCCTGGAAGGCTTGGCAGATACCTTGCGCTTGGAATTGCATGGCAGCAACATCTCGGTTTCACTTATAGAACCTGGTCCTATCCTGACCCATTTCAGGCAAAATTCTTTTACTTTATACAAAAAGAACATAGCTACCGAATCCAGCTTTCATAAAGCCACCTACGCACGTATGGAAGAACGCTTGCAAACAGAAGGCGCGGCAGTTCCGTTCACTCTTCCAGCCAAAGCCGTCGCGGATAAGGTTATACATGCCGTAGAATCAGCAAACCCCAAAATACGTTATTTCGTCACTTTCCCCACCTATCTTTTTGCCTTCCTCAAACGTCTGTTGCCAGCATCCTGGCTGGATAAGCTGCTTAGAAGCGTTTAGTGCTATTCCAACAAGAGGCTTTTATCGATTGCCCTTATTGTGGTGAATCTATTACTGTTCTGGTGGATGATTCATCAGGGGAGCAAAGTTATTATGAAGATTGTTCAGTTTGCTGTGCGCCTATTTTATTCCTATTAACCGAGGATGAATTCGGTGACATTCATATTGATGTTAAAAGAGATGATGATTAGACAACCAATTTAATCCTGTTCTGTTGCCATCAATATTGATTTGTTAGTCTTCATCACCTAACTTTTTAGCCACTTTGGGGTAAAAGCTTACCAAACATGATAGAATCGCAAGCGGTGCATAATAATTGACCAAAACAACGCTATACACACTTGAGGATTAGTCCAAATATGAAAACCTTAAAAACAATCGTGCTTTCTTCCCTCATTGCTATGGCTATGGGTGCTTTTTCAACAGCCGTTCTAGCAGAAGCTGGTGAGGGCAGAGTTTCGTATTCACCAGCCGATGCTATTGACTTGGTAATCGGTAAAATCAAGGAAGCACAAGCTGCTGTCGCATCTGGTGCAAAAGGTGATGATGTTTACAAAATCATCAAACAAGGCATGGATTACAGCAAAGAAGTTAATGCAAACGACGTGGTTGACAGAGAACGCTCACGCGCTAACGAAATATTGAAAAAAGCCAGAACGATGGCGAAGAATAACTCAATGCAAGGTATCGAAGAACATTTGACAAAAGCAGCAAAAGCTTTTGAAGATTTGAAGCCATTGATTTAATTCAGAAAGCCATGTCAGTGTCGTTAGAACGCTGACATGGTTAATCTACTTGTTGCTTATAATTAATTTGATTTAATCAAATATCTTGAAACCCTACGTACTGGCATTCTTGTTGCGTACGTTCATCAGCATTCCATAAGTACACTTATATTAAATTGGGGGCAAGATCCTCAGTTCAAACATCTTTGCTGTCATCAGCCACTAAAATATTCAGTACTTTTTCCGTCAACTTATACAATACGCCATCAGTTTTCGTAGTAAATGCCTATAAATTCAATTACTTGAATCTTTTTGTCCTGAAGCCGTCTTTGTGCTTTCTTTTTTCTCTACTTTTTTATTCCACAGCCCATTGGTAGAGTAACAGTTCCAACCCCATTTCAGCCAGTTGAGCAGTGACGCTGCCAACCAGAACGACCAAACCAACATCAGCAACCTATAAGCCATAAGAGGAACAGATACCACAGTTGCTTGCGGCAAGGTAGATGGGCTGCGGTCTTGATACCAATTGAGGTTATAAGCGGAAGACTGGTTGCCCGTGATCTGCATATCTGGTGAACCGCCCAGTAAGCCCTGTTCCACCGCAAACACCAGTATTGCCAGGGAGAATACGGTGAACACGCCGATTATTACCTGTAACAGATTGAAGTATTTGAAATTGTTATTGGGTCGCAACCCGCGCCAACCCAAGACCATCAACCAGGCAACCACCAAGCATGCTGATTCCATTGGCACTTGGCTTAATCCGAGCAGCAATAGGAACCATTGCCAGTGTTTCAAGGGCGTTAACGGTATCTTGCCCAAACCCATAGACAAAATAACAATCACCACCAGCACACCCCAGAACAACACCGCAGGCCCCAGTTTTGGCCCCCAAACAAACAATACCCAGCGGTCTTGACCTAAACCGATATTAAGCCGGGTATTCACGCTTGGTTGCCCTAAATCAAGCTGTGGTGTTTTCGTGACACTTGAGATTTCGGACTGTTCTTGCCAACTTAAAGTCACATCCTGTTTGCCAGGATTAATCGGCAACATGAGCTTCCTGCCTTCTTGCCGTAGTGGCAACGTTTGCCCGTTTATCGCCACGGTTTGCAGCACGGCCTGTTCCGGCAATGTCAATGTATGTTGCGAACCTTGCGAACTCCTGATGCTCATTGTTAAATCCGCATCCAGTGCGCGTTTGCCCGGCCTTATTGATAACTGGCTGTTGTCTATGGTTAAAGTTTGCCCTTCCAGCGTCTTGGGGCGGGTTATTTGCAAGACCAATGTTTCGCTCGGCCAAGGATGCCATTCCGGTAGCCATTGTCCTTCGTTGTTGTTATGGATGACGGTAATCCCGCTGGCCTCAATATGCCAGATTGGGCTGACATCGGCTTTCCAAATTTCTATCCACTGGTTGGTTTGTGCGGCGGAAAACGTAACTTTTTCGGACTTTTCCAGCGTCGATTCCCACTGCATAACACCTTGTTGCGCGGGCATATTGACTTCGACTTTGCCGTTTTTGACATGGATACCAGGCGTTGTCACCGATTCCCCAGCCAATAAGGGAATCTCCACTACAACCGCAGAATCGGCTGGCGACAGCCTGATGACTTGGGTGATTACCCGCCAGTCCAAACCAAGTTGTAAAGTGCGTTCGAGCTTGACAAACGGTGGCAGAATCCCAGGCGCAAGGTTAGTGCTTTTAGCGGTATCGGCTTCCTTGCTGGTGCGGTTGAACTGTAATTGATTGTCTGCCTGACCGTTGTCTTGCAGTCCGCTAACAGTCCAGTTGGTTGCAGTGACCACTACGTGATTCGGCCTTAAGGGTAATGGCAAGGTAAATGTCGCTAATAACGGCGGCACACCACGAAGGACGACTTCATGCTTACCCTCCGGTACATTCAGCCAAAGGCCATTATTACTACGGTACAGCCCTAATGCGGCTTTGCCATCAACCGTAATTTGGTTGGGAAACCATTGTTCATAAGATGCGGGTAACGGCACGTTAACGGATTGTTGGGCGTGGATTTGTAAGGTAACTGCCAATACCTTATCGTCTATCGTCGCCTGCATGTGCGGAATCTGGGCGCAGTTAGGGAGACAGTCGGGGGCTTCCAGCAAGCGGTTTTTCAGTTCATCCAGCACTTCTTGTGTTGGGAAATCCGCGTAGGCTTTTTGGGTTGGCATAGCCATGAGCGGTAGCAGCAGTAACCACAATAAGGCAGGGGCTGCGGCTTTGAATTTGAAACTAAGCTTTTCAGCCAAACCAAACATGAGCATAGCCAGTACAGTGACCAAGGCAACCCGAATGAAATTCAACAACATCACGAGCGTGGGAGAGAGATACCATAAGCGCAACTCCTGCCCAGAATCCACCGAACCATTCCAGGACAAATGCACCTGGTGCCATTGCCACTGCGGCAAACCGGGGCCGGTCTGCACTTTGGCATCGGGATCGTAGCGGCTGAAATCGGTACTTAACTCGTATGATGGACTGGCTAAACCACTGGAAGCATATTTCCTTTTCTGTTCTGGCATGACGGATTTCGCCATTTCCTGTTCCTGCATGGGTTCGGCTGCGGGCGCGGCGGCATCCATTGCCGATGTCGCCTGGTTCATCACAATAGGCGTAGGGCTAGGCATGGTCGGAAACACCGCCTGTTGCCACGGATATTCCAACTGTGGATAAAGCCCCGTCCGCACTTGGTTGACCATAAACGGAACGACAATCAGGATTAAAGCCAGCCAAAACGCATTGCGATACCATGTGATGCCGGTCAAAAACTTGCCTTGCGGCAGTACCTTTAACAACGCCGTGGCTGCCAGGATATTGAGCCAGACATACTGGGGTGAACCCGCTTCATGCCAAATCAAAACCAGCGTCAACAAGGCAAACAACCCCCACAGCCGACCAAATAAGCGGCTGGTTGCCAATGCCGCAATCAACACCAAAAACAAATCCAGTAAGGTCCACCGTGCTATCCAAGTATCCGGCACATTATCAACCCCGCTGGTGGCGAGCAAACGCCAGCCTGGGGGTAAATTCAATTCCGCGTTCACTTGATTGAAATTTTGCGCCCAACCCACGGCGCTTATCGACCTAATATTGCCCACGCTACGGCTATCGGCATCCAGCGCAATCGTGCCTTTCCTGACTTCTACGCCCTGCTTGCCGGATCCCGTCAGGGTAATCAACTGGCTTTTGCCGTCCAGGCTGACCTTACCCAACTGCATTTCCGGCAAGGCATCCAGCCGCCAGCCCTTGGTCATTTTGCCGCTGATCGTGTCGTTGATGGTGTAACCCGCGCCGTCGAAATCCAGCCACAATTTCCGGTTGATCGACAGTTGGTTAGGCTCAGGTTCGGGATCGCCCCGACGGATGACTTTCAAGTCCATGTTTTCGCCCTGGTTGATTTTATACGTGGGCAAATGCCGCCATTCCTCAGGTGCATTGGTCTGGCTGGCATCAATCGACACCAGCTTTTCGACCTCAACAACACGTAAATCAGGACGGGCGTCAAACATCCAGATTTCCGAACTCGGCCAGTCTGGATTGCTTGCAGCCAAGGCAATGGCATTGGTTTCCTTGATACTTCTGGCTTCAATATCCACCTGCCAACGGCCTGGACGCACTTGTATCAATAACTGCCCATCTGGCTCAATACGAGCCGGCAGCGGACTTTGCAAACTCAATGGGATAAAATCGTTGAGGACGGGCTTCGCCAGTTTGACTTCGCGCTGCTCGCCTGAGACTTCCAGCACCAAGCGGGTCGTCACTTGCATCGGCACGTCATCGGCGATTTTCCTGAACACCTGGATGTCCAGGCTGTTTTGGACGTTCTCCGGTTTTTTTTGGCCGATGTCGTTTTCAGTCAACCACAGTTGCCCATCTCTGATGCTGGGCATGGGTATCGCTGCACTATTAATACTCAGGCTGATAAGCCCAGTATCTGCTGGAATACTTAGGCTTTCAGGAATCGCATCCCAAAAAAAATCGCCCTTGATGTGATAAGTGCCAGCCGCCAGTTTTATGGACGGAACGCCATTCCTGTCCAGCACGGTCGCAGCCTTATCATTGGAGGTGACATTTTGCGGCCAATGTTTTTGATCGCCCGGTAGCGTCACCCAGCTTTCCTTGTAGACATCCCAGCTAATCGCAAACGTGCCTTTAGTGGCAGTAAAATCCAAGTCCAACTGGCTAGGCCAGCTACAGCGTTTTTGCTCGTAACTGTTGTAGATGAATGGACAGGCAAGCTCAGGCTGATCTTGTAAGACCCAGTTAATCCAGGGTTTTAGGGGTTCAGGGACTTGTTCTGGGGTTAGTAGTTTGGCATGGGCGTAAGCAGTGAAAAATATACACAGTAATAAAAACGTGATTGTTCGGCCCATGACTGTCCTCCAAAAGAATAGTAACTTAAGAAACGGCGGATTCAACTCTGAAGTGCAATCGCCCTTAACAGGATATGAAGAAGGTTAGCTGATATAGTTTCAATCTTTTTTCAATCCGACCAAAGACGAGAAAGCACTTGAAAAACTATAGTCAGCTAACACAAGGCCTAAGATACCAGATTGAGATATTAAAGAAAGCCGGTAAGAATCAAAAAGCCATAGCGGGGTTGGTTAATGTCTCGCCCAGTACGATATGCCGTGAATTGCAACGCAATACAGGCAAGCGGGGCTATAGGCCCAAACAGGCGCAACGCAAGGCCGAAACCCGAAGGAAACGGGCGGTGAAGCCGTTGAAAATGACATGGGCAGTTATTGATTTGATTGAGGCTAAGCTTGGCATCAACTGGAGTCCTGAACAGGTTTCAGGCTGGTTAAAACAAACACAAGGCATCGCGATTAGTCATGAGCGGATCTATCAGCATATCTGGACAGACAAGTCGGATGGCGGCACGTTGTACCAGCACCTTCGGTACAGCGGCAAGAAACGCAAGCAATACGGTTCTAAGGACAAGCGGGGGCAGATCAGGAACCGGGTCAGTATTGATGACCGTCCACTGATAGTCAGTGAAAAAACCCGCCTTGGCGATTGGCACTGCGGGTTCCCTACCCGCCGCTGCACTTCCTCCATCCCTGGAGGTCGGGAGATAGACACCGTCATCGGTAAACATCATCAAGGCGCATTGGTCACAATAGTTGACTGGGTATCCAAGTTTACCTTAATCAAAAAGGTGACCAGCAAACACGCCGAAGTCGTGACAGAAGCCACCATCACGTTGCTAAGACCTTATTTGGACAAGACCTTGACCATCACCGCAGACAACGGCAAAGAGTTTGCCGGGCATGAAAAAATCAAGGCGGCGCTGGCTGCGGAGGTTTACTTTGCCCACCCTTACAGCTCGTGGGAGCGCGGCCTGAACGAAAGCACCAATGGCTTGATCAGGCAATACTTTACCAAAGGCAGCCGTTTTGAGAACATAACGGACAAAGACGTTGACAACGTGATGGAAAAACTCAACCACCGACCCCAGAAAACCCTGAATTACAGAACACCCCATGCGGTCTTTTTTGCAGATAATTTGCTAGAAGCCGCATGATTACTAAGATTGCACTTCGGAGTTGAATCCGCCCTTTTTAAAGTGTGAACAATTGCACCCCTTAAGGTGAAACTGCATTTTGTATGTTTTGTTGATTTTGTAGAATGGGTGTTGAACTAGCGGGTGGTGAAACTACGTCGTTTTGAACAGCAGGATCAGTTGTTGCTGACGCTTTAGGTGTTTCTAGTGCTGGCGCACCAGCCACTTTAATCAGCCAACCCATTGATGTATAACAACCTAATAATGCTGGAATGCGGACATTAATACGAATAACTTTTCCGGTTAACGCAGCCGGTAATTTTGCCTTAACCTTATGAAAAGTATCAGTACTTTCAACAGTAAATGGAATAGGTTGGTCTTTAGCCAATAATTTTATTTTTTTTACATCTGTCCAGCCGGAGACAATAAAGCTAAAATCCGTCTCAGCTGGCGCTTCCTTTTTTTGCACCCCAATATATTCTGGAAGGGTAAACTCTTGGACTTTCGGGTTTCTACAGATGTCTTTTTTTTTGTCATCTTCGTAAGCATACGCTTCAAAACTGCACAGAGTCACAGTAAGCAACGCTAAAAACTTTATTATGGTGAGTATTTTCATCGTCCATCCTCGGTGTGTGTTGATTTTTGATAATAATTGTTGCCCCAAAATGGGGAGCAAAGCCGCTTTGATTATTTTTCTTTTATGTTGTCTTGTACAATACCAGCAACAGCAATTTTAGCAAGAGAACCACCATTGAGCGAACAAAATCAAGAAAGTCTGAATTATAAAAGTGCCGGAGTCGATATTGCCGCTGGGAGTGCGTTAGTCGAGCGGATTAAACCCATCGCAGCACGAACGCGAACAGCCGGTGTATTAGCAGGGTTGGGCGGCTTTGGCTCCCTGTTTGAACTGCCTTTAGACCGCTACCAAAACCCCATCTTGGTATCCGGTACGGATGGTGTAGGCACAAAATTAAAGTTGGCAGTTGAGTCCGGCATCCACAACACTGTGGGAATTGATTTAGTGGCGATGTGTGTCAACGACATCATCGTGCAGGGCGCAGAACCCTTGTTTTTCCTCGATTATTTTGCCACTGGCAAGTTGGATGTCGATACCGCCGCCGCTGTTATCGAAGGCATAGGTGCGGGTTGCGAACTGGCAGGAGCTGCATTGGTAGGCGGTGAAACCGCTGAAATGCCCGGTATGTACGCCGATGGTGAGTACGATCTCGCCGGATTTTGTGTGGGCATCGTCGAAAAAAGCAAAATAATTGACGGTAGTAAGGTTAAAGTGGGCGATAAGCTCATTGGTATCGCATCATCAGGACCACATTCCAACGGTTATTCCTTAATCCGCAAAATTTTGGAACACAGCAATGCCGCATTATCCGATCCCTTTGAAGACAACACTTTAGGAAAAGCATTGCTTAAACCTACTCGAATTTACGTTAAGTCTTTGTTATCCCTGATAGATCAAGTTCCCGTACACGCTTTAGCCCACATAACGGGTGGCGGCATCACAGAAAACCTGCCTAGGGTATTACCCGAAGGTATTTCGGCACATATCGATCTTGCTGCTTGGGAAGTTCCATCTATTTTCAAATGGTTACAACATAAAGGCAAGGTATCACTCGCTGATATGTTGACGACGTTTAACTGCGGTGTAGGTATGATTGTTGTTGTCGCAGCAGACCACGAAAGTGCCGCACTTAGGTATCTTGAGAAATCAGGGGAAACGGTATTTCCGATGGGTGAACTGCTTGCTTCAGAAGGTAAAGCGCAGGTGATTTATCGGTAACTTTGATAAATACAGCGTGTAACTGTTGATATTATTAGCCGTATTAAAGAGAAGAAACACGAACAAAATAACATTGTTATTCAATCGGTTATAGATTCGCGTTCTATGTAATTGATTTTTATTGTTGCCAAAACCTGCTTCTGAATTGATTAAACTTGTTCGCGTTAAACAAAATCCTGCGCGAGTTTTTGCCCCTGAGTAGATCTAAGCTGACTTCGGCCAAGCAAATTCGGGTATACCTTTGATTGCCGTTTTTTCCATGTGGACGTACTGTAATCCCATCAAAGTTCCACCTTCGCTCAGGTGTTCTACCCAGATCACTTTTATTTCGCCTTCCAGCCCTAGCTGTTTAAATTCAAAAACAGTAACGACTCCTACTTCAACATAAACCGTCTCGGCAAGGCGAATCATAATTCCATCCACAGATACATTAACTGCATTAAATTCAAGGTATTGACCATTGAATAATATGTGTCCAGTCCCAGGCAGGTTTTTCCGATAGGCTTTTCTTTTATACAAAAGGTCATTGACATCATACGCAACGTTCTTGAATTCCAAGGCGAGCAAAATGTGATCGTCTTGCAAATCAACCCTGATAACTTCAACTTCGCCAGCCAAGCGCATATCTGGGAGATATAGATCAATTATTGTTGAGGCTAATAGCGTATTGAAAATACCCTTAATGTCACTTTTGCCGACCTTGCTATTTAATTGAGCAAGAACACCGGTGATGGATATGTTTTTTATAGTGATCGGCTGTTCTTCGCCGGCCAAATAAATCAGACCATTCGTGGTTAAATTTTTCCGATAGGGTCTTAACAGCATTGAACTCATGTAAATCTCCTCGTGGTATCGCAATCCGCGCATGTCCTGTACGGACTTCTAACGCCGTTGTCTTGTCGCATAATCATTACTTATTTTGTAGTTTCCTACAACAGTTATTTAATAATTCAATTTTTAATTTTGAAACAAGCATAGACTGTTTTTACAAAAATGTTATTTCCAGATAGTAACTATATTGGTGAAGTCATCCGTCCACGGTTTGACATCAAAGGTTACTGGAAGTTTTTGCCACAACCCAAGTTGGCTTTGCCTTAATAATTCTAAAGTTTCCGGTTTTTTCGCTAGGACTACCCAATCAGTTGCAACCACTAAGGGAATGTCCTGCTGGGGCTTGAATTCCTGGATCAATCCCGACAATTGCACAGATTTTTCGTGTACCGCCAGCACTTTTTTCAACGCCAAATGGCGATTGGTGATGTGCAATGCCAGGATGCCGTTTGGCTTGATTTTGTCAAAGTAGAGCTTGATGGCTTCCTGGGTCAGCAAATGGGTCGGGATAGAGTCCGAACTAAAAGCATCGACCACGAACAAGTCAAACTTGTGGTCAGGCTCTTTTTCTAATGACAAGCGGGCATCGCCCACCGTCATCGTCATTTTCGGATTGCACTGGCTGATAAAGGTAAAGTAAGTTGGGTTGCTGGCAACATCGACGACCAGCGGATCCAACTCATAAAACGTCCAGTTTTGCTGGGGCTTGGTGTAGCAAGACAGTGTTCCTGCGCCCAATCCGATGATGCCGACGACCCAGTTATCGTTAACTTTGTCGTATTCGCTGAAAAGCTGGCCGATAGGCCCTTGGTGGCTGAAGTACGTGGACGGCGTGCGTGAATCTTTGTCCGCCAAGCGTTGAGCACCGTGTTTGGTGGTGCCATGGTAGAATTCGCGGTATTTTTCGGGCTGACCTTGCTCATTGGTCAACATGCTTTCGCGGACGGACAATACGCCAAAGAAAGTCCGCTCCTGGTATAAGGTGTGCGACAGCAAGCCATGCAAGCCAAAGGTAAAGAAGATGAGAATGCCCGTCAGCACGGCCAGCGTGACCGGTTGCGCCCTGAACGAATAGGTCAAGCCTGCCAGCAGGATCAGGCCAACGCCGATAGTGTCCAGGTATTGCGGCAAATCATCGATACTGAAAAATAGACCTAATCCGACAATCAATAGCAGAACAGGAAAGATCAATTGCATTAACCATTCTTTCCTATTGCGGACAGAATCTACCAAGCCAGGACGTAGCAACAGCGCGGCGATTATCATCAAAGGATATTCGTAGACGGCATTAAAAATAAAGGGTGCGACGAAGGTGTTAAACATCCCGCCCAACATGCCGGCAAATGACATGATTAAATAATAGGTGGTCAAGTGCCTGGTATTGGGCCTAAGTCTGGCGAGTTCGCCATGGCACACCATCACCGCCAGGAAGAATGCGGTCAAATGCAAACCCAAATCCACCCAATAAGGCAATACCGCCGGATTGATGAAGGAGAACGCAATAAATGGCAGCAACACGATGGGTTGCAACGTGACCATTAACGGATGGACTTTATCGTGCCATTTTGAAAACACGATAATGAAGGTGAGCAAGTAAACCGTCAGCGGAATGATCCACAACAACGGCACAGAGGCGATGTCCGTACTGATGAACGTGGTCAAACCCAGCAATAAGCTGGATGGTACGAATGCCAGTGCCAGCCAGTGCAGTTTGGTGGTTAAGCTGAGTTCGTCGTCTTGAGTAGCGGGTTCTTCGACTGCTTCCTTTGCTTGCTGGGCTTTCCATAAAATGAAAGCACACGCTGCGATCAACAGGCAAAGCACCAGAAAGCCCATGCTCCAATCCGATTTCTGGTTAGCCAGGCCAATATTCGGTTCGACCACAAAAGGATAACTCAGTAAAGCAATCAAACTGCCGATGTTGCTGGCGGCATACAGATAATAAGGGTCGTCACTGGTGTGATGACCGACATTGGCAAACCATTTTTGGATCAACGGCGCAGTCGTGGAAACCACGAAAAACGGCAAGCCGATTGAAAGAAACAACACACCAAGCAGCCAAAACGTCGGATTGTTTTCAGTTGGCGGTGAAACACTTTCAGGCAAACCGACAGGCAATGCCAAAAAGCTAACCAAAATGACGGCAATATGCACCAGGATTTGCTTATGCTGGTTGAGCCGAGTAGAGAGGAAATGGGCATACAAATAGCCGAGGAATAAAATGCTTTGATAAAACACCATGCAGGTGTTCCAGACGGCAGGCGAGCCACCCAGTAACGGCAACAAAATCTTGCCGAACATGGGTTGCAGCACAAACATTAATGCCGCACTGATGAATAAGGTTCCCGCAAATAAAAAAATCAGAAATAAACTGCGGTCGGTTTTGGTGTTGGCTGGCGAATTCATTGTTATTATTCTAGGTTTAGCTGGGTTTAATCTTATCTAACTTGTTAATCGCTCTATGATAAACCATTTACCTAGCCTTGCGGCACTCGAAAATCACCAAGCAATAAAAAAGGCGGATTATCCGCCTTTTTTGACTGCTATATTGAATGTAAACTGAGTTATAAGAAACCGAAAAACGCCGCTAACGCTTTTATTTCGTCTTCCGAAAGGTTTCCAGCTATTGCTTGCATGGCTCCATTTATTCTTGAGCCGCTTTTGTAATCGGTCAATTGTTTAGTCAGATAATCAGGATGCTGCCCAGCCAATCTTGGAAATTCGCCGTTGCCCTCGCCAGATGTGCCATGACAACCTAAACAGACTGCGGCCTTATCCTTGCCTTTCTGCACTAACGCAGGGTCACCGCCAGCCTTCGCTGGTTGTTGGACGGCAAAATAAGCCCCGTAGTTGTTGATGTCTTCCACTGTCAACTTACTGGTTTGCGCTTGCATCACCGCATTTTTGCGCTCGCCTGACTTATACGCCTTGAGTTGATTCACGATATAAACCGATTGCTGCGCCGCCAAGCTAGGCCATTGGGCATCGCCGCTCTTGCCCTTATCACCGTGGCACACGAAGCAGGTAGCCGCTTTTTGCTCCACCGATGTCAACTCGTTCGCCGAGACTTGCATTGCCCAATAACAGGCCAAAAATAGCGAGAAAGTAAACGCTTGCCTAAAAAAGTGCATGGGTCACCTCAGAAAAATTAATACGAAGGCTATTAGGAGCTTCTTGTAGCGTTATCTTAACGTTAACAACAAGCTGATTCGTAAAATATGATTATAATTCGGCTCTTAATATACAGCCAAATGTGATGAAAGATAATGAAAACTTCACCAAACTGCCATGAATAAGCCCAATCTTTCAGAAAATAGACACCCCGTACCAAGCATAGGTGTTGGCGGTGTGCTGCTCAACAGTCATCAACAGGTCTTATTGATTAAACGCAACCAAGCCCCAGCGAAGGGCTTGTGGTCACTTCCCGGCGGCAGGTTAGAGCCTGGAGAATCCTTGGTTGAGGCTTGCAAACGCGAGTTCCATGAAGAAACCAACCTGGATGTCGAGGTAAAGCATATCGTCGCCGTTGTTGATAGGCGATTAGAAGGCTTCCATTACGTGATTATCGATTATTGGGTTACGTTAGTTGATGAACATAGATGTGTGCCTACAGCGCAAAGTGATGTCGCGGAAGCCAAGTGGATCAACTTAGATGATCTCGGTTTGTATGATGTGGTCGTAGGCTTAACTGAGATTATTCTGAGTACCTATCAATCTCAAGCACAAGGTAGTTTAGTGGGTTTGCATGATGTTGATTTAACGGGTACGGATTTTTTAGTGCCTCAGAAAACTGAAAACACCTTGTAGAGTATTGCTTGGTTCTCATGAGCTTTAAGGCTAGAATGCCATTAGACCAATTCCGGTAACTGACTGGATGACGGCTTTTTAACCAACCGAAAGGAAGACCTGATATGAGCCTGAATTACACCGAAGAAGAATTGAATTTGCTGGCTAACACCCCTCACATCATTGGTGCGGCGATGGCGTTTGCAGGTAGCAGTGGGCTATTCGGGACTGGAAAGGAGATGTTCACCAACGCCCAGGCCGTTATGTCTGGCATCAAAGATTATCCCAATAACGCGCTGATTCAGACCATACTGCCCGATGCTAAGGGTAATGCGTCCGCAGCTATGGACAAAATGAAAAAGGTGCGTGACTGGGGTGTGGCACGCATGAAAGCCAAAGGTGTTGATTCTGCTCAGAAATTTCAATCCGAAGCCGTGGAAGATTGCAAAGCAGTAGCAGCGTTGTTGGCTACCAAGGCAACGCCACAAGACGCAACAGAATATAAGCAATGGGCGATGTCAATTGCTGAAAAAGTCGCAATGGCAACTACCGAGGGCGGTTTCTTGGGCTTTGGCGGTGAGCGTTTTAGCACCAATGAAAAGCAGTTATTTGGTGAGATTGAAAAAGCGATGGGGACACAGAGCTTGTTAGCTTAATGTTCCTTTTTTAGGTCAAAAGCGAGTAGCCTCGATACCATTACATCGCTTCGAGACTACCCGCCAAGATTAAAACAACCCCGTTATCTTCCCATCATCATCAATATCAATCCGCTCCGCCGCAGGCTGTTTAGGCAAGCCCGGCATCGTCATCATGTCACCGGCAATCGCGACAATAAACCCGGCGCCATTTGCCAGCCTGACTTCGCTGATTTCGACGGTATGCCCTGACGGTGCGCCTTTCAGGTTGGGATTGGTGGAAAATGACATTTGGGTTTTTGCAATGCACACGGGGAATTTGCCATAGCTTTCATCCCAGGTTTTAAGTTGGGCTTGAATTTTGGCGCTGGCGGAAATACCGGATGCGCCGTAAAGTTTGGTTGCTATGGTCGCTATTTTGTCCCACGAGCTGATGTTTTCATCGTACACATAGGTACAGCCGGGTTCACGTTGATCGACGAGATTCACGATTTCTTTGGCGAGGTTTTCTGCACCCGCCCCGCCTTCAGCCCAATGTTTGGAGACGACGCAATTTGCACCCAACTCAGCGCACTTGGCTTTGAGCAGGTTAATTTCTGCTTCGGTATCGAAGGTGAAATGGTTGACGCACACGACGCATGGCAAGCCGTAATGCTTGGTAATGTTGTTATAGTGACGCTCCAGGTTTTCAAAACCTAAGTCCAACGCAGACAGGTTTTCCTGGTTTAAATCTTCCTTGTTTACACCGCCGTGGAATTTTAGAGCCCGTACTGTAGCCACTAACACGACAGCTGATGGTTTTAAACCTGCCATCCGGCATTTTATGTCGATAAATTTTTCCGCCCCCAAATCCGCACCAAAACCGGCTTCTGTCACTACGTAATCAGCAAGCTTTAACGCGGTTTTTGTCGCGGTGACGGTGTTGCAGCCGTGGGCGATATTGGCAAACGGGCCGCCATGTATGATGGCGATGTTATTTTCCAGCGTTTGCACCAAGTTCGGCTTGATCGCGTCTTTTAACAAGGCCGCCATTGCGCCGTGGGCATTGAGGTCGTGGGCATAAATGGGCGTTTTGCCGTCGGCTTTATAAGCAATGACGATGCGACCCAGGCGTTCTTTCAAATCAGCGCGGCTGGTTGCCAAACAAAGAATCGCCATGACTTCAGAGGCGACCACAATGTCAAAACCATCTTCCCGCGAATAGCCATTTCCAGTGCCACCCAAGCCGATGATGATCTTCCGTAATGCGCGGTCATTCATATCCACTACGCGTTTCCATTGGATACGGCGCGGATCAATGCCGAGCGCGTTGCCTTGCGTGATATGGTTGTCGATTAAGGCCGCTAACAGGTTATGCGCCACACCTATCGCATGAAAATCACCCGTAAAATGCAGGTTGATGTCTTCCATCGGCACGACTTGGGAATACCCGCCACCCGCTGCGCCGCCCTTCATGCCAAAACAAGGCCCCAAGGAAGGTTCACGCAAGCACATGATGGCGTTTTTGCCGATCCGGTTTAAGGCATCGCCCAAGCCCACGGTGGTCGTGGTTTTGCCTTCTCCGGCTGGCGTAGGGCTGATGGCCGTAACAAGAATGAGTTTGCCGTCTTTTTGGTCGGCCAGACTGTTCACGTATTCAAGCGAAAGCTTGGCCTTGTAATGTCCAAACGGATCTAAATGTTCAGCATCAATGCCAAATTTTTCTTTAACAAGACCGATAATCGGTTTCATTTTTGCTTGTTGGGCGATTTCTATGTCAGACATGGTGTTTATTTATGGCTATTCGTAAAAAGTCTATCGTTTCGGTCTCTAAAATTGCTCGCATCAGCTCCGGTTGCAATTCCCTGTAATGCTTGAAAACGTGGTACTGGCATTAACAGTAATCCCTTTGAATTAATGCCTATAACCTCATTTACTTCATGGATCATCACACATTCACCTACAAAGCGGGCTAGATTAACAGGAACAGCATTGCCAATAAATTGTTCCATCTCTGTTTTGTTACCATTCCAAACATAGTTTTCTGGAAATGTTTGAAGACGCGCTCTTTCTAAGGTCGTTAAAGGTCGAACATTTTCAACAGGCACTTCATCATTGGCGTGACCAGGATAGCCTTTAGGTATTGGGCGATTAACTCCACGAATTGTAGGCGAGGGTTCATCTATGGAAAAAACAGCACGTCTGCAATAATTGCGTGGATGTCGATAGTAATGTGACAAGCCCAAATCGTTACCTAAGTACTGCCTTATTGTCATTGGTGATTTTGAGAGTTTTGATTTAATTATTTCCAATAAAAAACCGTCTGACTCATTTCTTTTTCCAATACAAAAAAAGCGTTTCCTCTTTTGTGGTACGCCGCAATAACTGGCATCTAATACTATTTCTGTTAACCCGTAATTTGCATTACAGAAAACTTCTCGCGCTTCTGAATAAGCATCGCTATTTTGCGAACGGTCAACATTTTCCATGATGAACCATTTTGGAAGAATTTTCGCCACGATTTCTGCATAGGCTAAGGTCAAGTTTGCCCTTTTGCCTTCAACTCGTTTCCCAGCATGCGAAAAATCCTGGCAGGGCGGGCCACCTGCAATCAAGTCAATTTCGTAATTAGCGGCAGCATTAACAGTTGTATCAACATCTGAAAGATCAATGTCAAGAGTATCGTGAAGATGGTTCAACCGGTACACGGATAATGCCTGAGTCCAATTATCCATACCTACAATTACGTCAATCCCAGATAATTTCAAGCCAAGAGATAACCCACCCACGCCACAAAACAAATCAATCGCTTTCATTGTCAAGCTCCTCAAATAAATGCTTTGCGGTGAAATAAATTGTTGCGTCGAAGCGTCGCTCTGGACTTAATTTGTCTTGACCGCCGCCTAAAATAATTTCACGTAGTGCTTCTTTAACGACGGCGGGTTTAAGTTTCCTTGGATGATCCATATAACTCCGAGTAATTTTTCCACCCAATGCGAATTCTTTATCAGTTAAATTACCCATTGCGTCCTCTCTGTAAACGCCCATATCAACTTTACCTCGTGTCGATAAATCATATAGCGAATGCGCCAAGCGCGTTGCAGCACGGAGAAATCGTGGTACTTCGTTAGCCTTTTTTGAGGTTTCATGTTTCGCCCTGTCAATAAAAGCCCGACACAACGCAAAGTCGCTCCAAACAAAAACATCGAACGCATGATCTGACAGTTCTGGCGATTTACCTTTGGTTTTCCAAATAGGTTGCATTAGAAAAGGTTTTTGGCGTGAAACGTAAAGAGTCTGGAAGGTATCTAAGCAATCTAGGATGCTATCTTTACGAGATTTGATTTCTGTTGGATTACCCCAGTTCCTAATCGGTTGGCAAACGGGTTCAAACAATTTGCGTAGTTCTGGTAATACATCAATACAGGAATGGGCAATTCCTAACGCAGCATAAGACGTTGTGGCGGCTCTAACTACTAACTCAGAACCCCATCTTGATTCCTCGTCTTCATGCGTACCATCATCAGGCAATACGGTTAGCTTTATTTCCAGTGCCCGCAAAAATTCTTTTTCGTTCTTAACTACCAAGTCGATATTGCCGATGTCCCCATACGCCCATTGTTGATAAGGTTCAAACTTGCTCTCAAATGAAAAGGTTAGTTGTTTGTTCGCCAATTTTGTATTGAAGATTTCATCAAATGAGATTTCTTCAGGTTGAACATGCAATTGATCGAGGGTATCGCCCATCAATTTTAAGTAAACAGCGGGGATGTTTTTATCCCGCATATAACAACATAATGCTGTGGGAAAGGTACTATTGAATTGATTTTTACCCCAAAGATCATCTCCAATACGGTTTGATTTGGTAATTCCGTATAAAGATGGGGGTTGGGTACAATTCATTCCTATTGCTCCAAAATATTACAACGTTTATTCAGCCATAAACCGGAAACCGCTTACACAGCGTCGTTACTTTCTCCCGCACCGCCGTAATTACCTTCTCATCTTCCATATTTTCCATCACGTCGCACATCCAGTGGGCGATTTCAGTGACTTCGGTTTCTTTAAAGCCGCGCGTGGTTGCTGCGGGCGTGCCGACGCGGATGCCGCTGGTGACGAAGGGTGATTGCGGGTCGTTTGGCACGGCGTTTTTGTTGACGGTGATATGGGCTTTACCTAAGGCAGCGTCGGCAGCTTTGCCGGTGATGCCTTTGGGGATTAAGGAAACCAACATAAGATGGTTGTCAGTGCCGCCTGAAACAACATCAAAGCCACGATCCATAAATACCTTCGCCATTGCCTGGGCGTTCTTGATGACTTGTTGTTGATAAGTCTTAAATTCCGGCTGCATGGCTTCTTTGAACGCCACGGCTTTGGCGGCAATAACGTGCATCAACGGGCCACCCTGGATGCCAGGGAAGATGTTGGAATCGAATTTCTTTTCCAGTTCAGGATTGCTTTTGCATAAGATCAAGCCACCGCGAGGGCCGCGCAGGGATTTGTGAGTAGTGGTGGTGACTACATCGGCAATCGGTACGGGATTTGGATAAACACCTGCGGCAATCAAGCCCGCTACATGCGCCATATCGACAAACAAATAAGCGCCAACCTTATCGGCAATCTCGCGGAAACGTTGCCAGTCCCACACGCGTGAATAAGCGGAAAAACCCGCCACTAGCATTTTCGGTTTATGTTCTAGTGCCAAGGCTTCAACTTGGTCGTAATCTATAAAACCAGTTGCTGGATCAAGTCCGTATTGCACGGCGTTGTAAATTTTGCCGGAGAAATTGGGTTTTGCGCCGTGGGTTAAATGACCGCCGTGCGCCAAACTTAAGCCCAAAATGGTATCGCCTGGTTGTACCAACGCCATATATACGGCCATGTTTGCGCCTGAACCGGAGTGCGGTTGTACGTTGGCATAATCTGCACCGAATAAGGCTTTGGCGCGGTCGATGGCTAATTGCTCTGCCTTATCGACAAATTCACAGCCACCATAATAGCGTTTTCCTGGATAACCTTCCGCATATTTATTGGTTAATAACGTGCCTTGCGCTTCCAGCACTCTGGGGCTGGCGTAATTTTCAGACGCAATCAGCTCGATATGATCTTCCTGGCGTTGTTTTTCTTCTTCAATCGCGTGGAATAATTCATCATCGAATTCGGCAATGGTCATGGATTTGTTAAACATGTTTTCTCCTGAAATAAATTTTGTGGTGTCTGAGTTTACGGCTAATGTTGATGGCTTAAAAATATGGATTCTTTCTCCCTTAGGGAGAAGCTTGGGATGAGGGGATTTAACTAGGCTTTTCCCCTATGCGTATTCTCCTCACCCAACTCTCTCGGCAACTGATCCTGCGTTGCCCTACTTACCTACATCCATGTAGGCATCCCTCTGGATAGGGCTTTCATCCTTTAATTCTACAGAATTAGTTTACGATTGGAACGGTTGAATAAGCAGTATCTGCAAATCAGCCACATTCGTACCCGTTGCACCCGTCATCAATAAATCTTGCGAACTTTTTAGCGCGGTATAGGCATCGTTGTTGTAGAGCAGCTCGGTTGGATTTACGCCTGCTTTCAGCATTCGTTGTATTGTACCCGAATCTACCATTCCTCCGGCAGCATCCGTTGGGCCATCGCGGCCATCTGTGCCGCCGCTTAGGAAGACCCAGTTTCCTTGCAACCCTTGTTCTTGCGCTTGGATGGCGAAGGCAAGCGCCATTTCTTGGTTACGCCCACCACGGCCATTGCCTTTGAGGGTAACTGTGGTTTCGCCCCCTGCTAGTAGCGCAATCGGTCGGTTTCCTGCTGTACTCAAATGGGCAAGGGCGAAGTACACGAGTTTTCCGGCCTCATCTCGTGCTTCGCCACACAGGTTATCGCCGTAAAGGATCGCATCAAAACCTTGCTCTTGCGCCGCTTTCATGATGGCTTTTACACTGAGGGTGTTGCTGCCTATTAAGGTATGGCTGGTTTTGGCAAAACAAGCATCGTTAGGTTTTGCAGTTTCCTTGACTTCGCCTTGCTGTCCACTTTCCAGGTAATCGCGTACAATGGACGACACCTTATGCCAGATGTCTTTGGCTTTTAATAGGTCAATCGCATCATCAAACGTTGTTTCATCCGGCACGGTTGAGCCGCTGGCGATAGCCGACAAATCATCACCGATGACATCGGACAAAATCAGGGCATGACAATCGGCAGGTGCAATCATCTGTACCAAGCCGCCGCCTTTTAACTGGGACAGGTGCTTACGGACGCAATTGACCTGGTTAATGGTTGCACCGGAAGCAAGCAACAAATCGGTCGTGCGGATTTTATCCGGCAAACTTACCGGATCAACCGGATAAGGTATCAGGGCAGAACCGCCGCCGCTGACCAAAACCAAGACCAATTCACCTACTTTAGCATCTTGCGCTATCTCGGCGCACCGTCTGGCAGCATTGAAGCCCGCGTCATCAGGCAAAGGATGCCCAGCGCCAATGACGTTAACGCCAGGAACAGGTTTTACATTTTCGTAATTGGTGACGGCAATCGCCTGTCCCGATAAATAATGGGCTGGGATAGTGTCGATAGCGGCTTTAATCATCGGGCAAGCCGCTTTGCCAAAGGCAATCAGGTGGGTTTTATTCCATCGCCCTGTTCGCTTATCACTGTTCTTATTCAGCAGGATTTGTAACTGGTTATCGTCAGCTATCAGGCATCGCCTGACTGCCTGATAAGGATCAGCAGCGGCAACACCCGCCTGAAAAATGTTGAACGCGGACTTTCTCAGGTTAGGGATAGATGAGTGGGCGGAAACATTCACCAAACTAAATCTTTGCCATTTCCTTGGCTAAGGTGAAGATATTTTCGGCATCCAAAACCTGTTTGTTGTCTTCAAACAATTTGGCGATACAGGCGCGGTGTAATGCCAGTTTAAATGCCCCAAAGCCGATTGCGCCCCAGATGATCTTGCCGTGCCGTTCCATTCCCTTATCCATCATGTCCGTGCCGCCTATCCCTAGCGGCGGCGTGGTATTGGCATCGGCAATCAGTTCAATATTGGGATTGTCTCGCCATTGCTCCTCGGTCAGCAGCTCAATTCCGGCTGCACCAGTAGCCAGCACGATATTGGCATCGGAAATCGCTTGTCCTCTGGCACCATTATCAGCAGCCTCAATGGGAATAAGGTCAACACCAAAGCGAACTTTCATGGCATTACAGGCTTCTACAGCCTGTACCATTTTTCGGGAAGTGATAGTGACTATTGCGCCTTCTTTAGCTAACATAGCCGCAGCACGTTGACCAACAGGGCCTGTCCCCGCTAATACGACGGCTTTTTTTCCGACAATGCTCCTGTTAGCAACCAACTTAGCTACAGCAGCAGCGGCAGTCGTATTACAGCCGTTACAGTCGAGCATGGCCGAGACTTGAAAACCGCCAAAAAAGTGTTTCTGTACGGCTTTAAAGAGGGCTTGCCCTGTAATCATATCGCTCCCACCAACAAAAATAGCGGTATTCATCTTGTCTTTGGGTGCACGGGTAAAAATGGCACCTTCAACCAGCGGGCTTACATTTTCGGGAGTTAATCCGCCATATCCCGTCACATGGTCAGCCCCGCCATCGTAAGCGACAACCGTATCGAAAACAGAAGGATAAGTATCTGTATCAAATTGGAATAACAGCTTTTTCATTAACTTACCTTGTTATGAATTGGGTTTTTCTGCACTGTGTACTTAGATATTCGCTATCCATTTCACGGGACAAGGCAGAATTGGCTAAGCTTTTTGGCATTCAAAATAGGGGTTCATTATATCCGATAGCTAGTTTTGCAAGATAAGTAAAATCATTTAGTGCCAAGCAGTTTGTCAGCAATCTGGTCGAACGCTAACAAACAAAACATAGCTAAAATCATTGCTTTATCATATTTTGGGACGCATAAATACGGTCTTGCTCTAGCATGGTATTTCTATATGCGTACATAATTTGGCATAAAAAAGCTGTTAACTATTAGCCTAGTTTATAGGTATTTTTTACGTATTGACTTCTCACCATAATGCTTTTACCTTACTGCTACGCCTGTAGGCGTTTAATGAGCCGAAGCGACAGCGGCATTCCTGTAGCACTATGAGGGATAGGGGGTATAGTGAAAAAAACAGTTTTTTATTTAACACTAATGGGGTCTTTAGCGACAGCTTCTAATATTGCTTTAGCAGATTCCAATTGTGCAACTTTACCCAATCATGCTGCACTAAAAGCTGCCCTAAGTGCAGCGCAAAATGTCGGTAATGGCGGCTTTGGTTTGCACATGTGGGGTACTATTGTCGATAGAGACGGCATTGTTTGCGCCGTTGCATTTACCGGCGGCGACAGAGGTACCCAATGGCCTGGCAGTCGTGTTATCTCAGCCCAAAAAGCAAACACTGCTAATTCGTTCAGTCTACCTGGGTTAGCACTTTCCACAGCTAATCTTTACACCGCCGTTCAGCCTGGTGGTAGTTTGTTTGGCTTGCAGGAGAGCAACCCCGTTGATACCGAGGTCGCTTATAAAGGACCATCAGCAAAATATGGTCAATCCAACGATCCGTTAGTCGGTAAAAAGATTGGTGGTGTTAATGTTTTCGGGGGTGGTCTTGCACTCTATGATGCTTCCGGAAAAATAGTTGGTGCTGTCGGCGTAAGCTGGGATTCTTCTTGTGCAGATCACAATATCGCTTGGCGAACAAGAACCACCCTTGGTTTAGATAATGTTCCTGGCGGTGTTGGACCTAATGGCACTGACGGTATCGACTATAGCCAAAGTAGTGGTTGGGCACACCCATTATGTGCAGTTGGGGGTGAAGATGAAGTAGCGGTAAGCATTGGCGCAGGAGGCCCTGCTGTTCCTTAATCAGCCAGCCTTGTTGTTTGTTGATGGCCGACTTCCTGCTTAGTTGTTCGAACTGATTAAAAATATATTTAGCCGCTAAGGTTAGCCTTAAGCGGCTTTTTTATTAGGCTATAACCCAATTTTTCAAACAGACATAAATCGATTCCAACAGAGAACAAAATGAAATTAGTGCTGCAAATCGCCCTTGGTGTGTTTTTGGGGATGCTGTCATCCCAACTTGTGATCGATAACTGGCATACTCACCAGGAAGTCATAGCCAAAGAAGTAGCAGAAAAACTCAGAGCAAGGCAGGAAAAAGTTCGCATGGAACAAGGAGATCGTATTCGTACCCTGCTAATTCAAAACCGTCAGAATAAAACGCATGGCGAAAATAAGCCGCCTGTCGGCTTTGTTCCTGATGATGCAAAAGCGCCATAGCCTTAGGTTGGAAACTGTATATAACAGCTTTATTGTCAAAGCTAATTGTAACTATTTGTTTAAATAGGCATTAGCTGTCATCAGCAATATTTAACAATCGGCGTTAAAAGCATCTACACGAGGAGAAATATCCCACATTTTTCCAGTCAATTACTTCACAGACATCTCATATAGTGGTCTAGTCGTAGGGTATGGTAATCGTGCAGATACGCTTTACCTAACACCATTAAAACCCCGTCCATCTTGAAGCTACGAAGGACAGACACAGTAAGTGTTCATGGAATGACGAGTTCACCACGAACGAAATCAAAACCTTATACGATAAAAACAAAAAAGGTCTGTGTTTTTGCAAACACAGACCTTTTTAGGGGATCGAAAAAAAAGATTAGCGTTTTGAGTATTGTGGACGTTTTCTAGCCTTATGTAAGCCGACTTTCTTACGTTCAACAATCCGTGAATCGCGGGTTACATAACCTGCTTGTCTAAGTGCAGGACGTAATGTTTCGTCATATACCATCAGTGCACGGGTCAAGCCGTGGCGAATCGCGCCAGCTTGTCCAGAAGGACCGCCGCCTTTAACAAAAACGTTGACATCAAATTTGGTTTCCATATCAACACATTCTAATGGTTGACGTGACACCATTTGGTCAGTTTTACGACCAAAATAGTCTTCAATGGATTTTGTGTTAATCGTAATCTTGCCAGTGCCTTTCGTCGCGTAAACGCGCGCTATCGCACATTTACGACGACCTGTTCCATAATATTGCGCTGCTGCTGTCATGGTCTTCCTGCTTAAATGTCTAAAACTTTCGGCTGTTGAGCCTGATGATCGTGCTCTGGACCTGCATACACTTTCAATTTCTTGAACATGGCACGACCGAGCGGGTTGTTTGGTAACATGCCTTTAATCGCTGTATTGAGTATGCGGTCAGGAAATGTTTTTCTTAATTTGGCTAGGTTAACAGTTTTAAGATTACCGATATAACCTGTGTGATGTTGATACAGCTTGTCTTGCTCTTTAGTGCCGGTAACGCCAATTTTTTCAGCATTGACGACGATGATGTAATCGCCGGTATCGACATGTGGGGTATATTCAGGCTTGTGTTTGCCACGTAGACGGCTTGCAATTTCAGATGCCAGACGACCTAAGGTCTTGCCTTCTGCGTCTACCACATACCAGTCGCGCCTTACTTCTGCGGGCTTTGCACTAAATGTTTTCATCGTTACTTTGTCTTGCTGTTAAAGGCTTAAAAAAAGAAGCGGAATTATACTAAATCTTTGCGTTGCTATCAAACTTATTTACTGGAAGGGCTTAATTAGTGCGTTGACATGAACATCTTTAGCTTTAGAAACTCCCTATAAATCCCCTCATCCCAACCTTCTCGGCAATAGCTCCTGCATTGCCCTACTATCTACATCCTTGTAGGCATCCCAGAGGGAGAAGGAGATTTTTTATAGTTTGATGTTCAAGGAATGCAATTTTCGATAAAGGTGGGTGCGCTCGATACCGACGGCTGAAGATAACTTGGCTACGCTGCCACCTGAACGCTCAAAGTGGTATTCCAGATAAGCTTTTTCAAATTGATCCCTAGCGTCTTTTAACGGCAAGTTATAGAAATCCGGCACGGATGCTGAAGGTGCTGAATCACTGATGACTGTCCCTAACGCCAGTTTTACTTCATCCAGTTCAATTTCTTCGCCAACGCCCAAAATCATCAGTCGCTGGACTAAGTTTTTCAATTCCCTGACGTTTCCGCGCCAACTGTAGTTGCGTAAAAAGTTCTGCGCCGACATGGAAAACTTCCGAAACGGCAATTTGTCATGGCTGACGAAATAGTCCACATAAAAACTCAACAAACCTGGAATATCTTCGCTGTGTTCCCTAAGCGGTTGAATGTTCAAGGTGACTTCATTCAACAAATAATAGAGGTCGTGACGAAAGCGCCCTGATTTAACCTCGTCTGCCAAGTCGATTCGTGTTGAAGCCAGTACGCGCACGTCCACGCGTACAGCCTCGCTGCCTCCTACACGCAAGAACGAGCTTGATGCTAAGGCACTGAGCAATCTTAGCTGCGTCTCCTGATCCATTCCGGCAATTTCGCTTAAGAATAAGGTTCCTCTGTTTGCTCGTTCCAGCAGGCCAGGGAAAACCCTGCCGTCATGTTCCTTGCCAAAAAATTCCACAGCGGCGTTTTCCGGTGAAATGCTGCCTACCGCGACATCGACAAATGAACCATCCCTCCTAGCACTATTATTGTGCAAGTAACGGGCATATAGCTCTTTACCTGCCCCAGCTTCACCAACGAACAATACCCTGGTATCGTGTTGAGCTAGGCGTTTTAGCTGGTCTTTAGTGCGGGCAACAGCAGCACTTTTGCCGACTGGTTCTATGTCGGTCACCAATTGTTGTTTAAGTCCGGCATTTTCCCTTTGTAGGTTACTCGCTTCCAATGCCCTAGCTACGATCAGCAACAGTTTTGCCAAGGATAAGGGTTTTTCCAGGAAGTCATAAGCACCCAGCTTGGTAGCTTCCACGGCGGATTCTACCGAACCATGCCCTGACATCATTACGACGGGACACAGCAATGAATCTTCTGCAACCCATTCTTTTAATAGAGTTATGCCATCTGTATCGGGCATCCAGATGTCCAGCAAAATCAGATGCGGGTTTACTGAATCCTTAAGCGTTCGTGCTTCCGTAGCATTTTCTGCGGTTGCAACCTGATAACCTTCATCTTCGAGAATTTCGCACACTAAACGGCGAATTTCCGGCTCATCATCTACAACCAATAATCGAGGTGTTTGTTCATTCATAGTGTTTCCGCTGCTTCATTAAACTGTGGGGAGTTGAATGATAAAACCCGCGCCAATTGGACGACGGCTATCAACCCATATAGAACCACCGTGTTCTTCAATGATTTTTTTCACAATCGCCAAACCTAAGCCAGTGCCTTTGGTCTTGGTGGTGACATAAGGCTCAAAAATTTGTTCAATTTGCTCTTCTTTAATGCCTGGGCCATCGTCATAAATCGCCATTTCGATAAAATCGGCGTAGTTTTTCTGCACCCTGGATAAATGAACTTCGATTTGTCCTTCAGCGCCTATGGCTTCCAGGGCGTTAATGATCAAATTATGCACCACTTGCCTGAGACTAACCGGATCCCCTTTTATTAATAGCTCACCGGTTTCAAATTCGACCTTGAATTTTACTCCAGGTTTCACTGGATACAATGCTAACACTTCTTGTACCAATACAGCCAAGTCTATATCAGTGGCCTGTTTTTTGGCGGGTTTAGCATATTGGGCAAAGTCATCCACCATTTCTTTCATTGCTTCAACCTGTTGCACTATCGTACGGGTGGATTTTTGTAAAATTTCGGCATCACTGGTTTCCAGTTTTGTCGCCAGCTTCACCTGTAAGCGTTCTGCTGATAGCTGGATAGGGGTCAGCGGGTTTTTGATTTCATGCGCCAAACGCCTCGCCACCTCGCCCCAGGCAGCACTTTTTTGCGCTTGAATCAAATCCGTCACATCATCAAATACCACAACAGCACCGACTCGCTGACCTTCTTGCGAAAATAATGGTGTTCCTCGGCACAATAGCTCTTGGCGACCATTCGGGCCTAAAAATGCGATCCGTTGTTGCCAAATATCATCGGCTTGTTCAAGCAAACGCTGGATAGATTTTAAAGGTTCGGTAAGTTCTTGATAGTTCTCGACCAGTTCCAGCAAAGTTTGCCCAATAAAGTGGTTAACATGAATGTGAAAAATCCGGTAAGCCGCCTGATTGGCCGTACGGATTTTATAGTCTTCATCAAAACTGATGACCCCTGCCGTCAAATTAGCGAGTATTGTTTCCAGGTATGCCCGTTGATTTTCTACCTCAACACCCGTCCGCCTTATTTCATTCCGAGCCTCACCTATGCGGCGTGTCATCACATTGAAAGATTCGACGAGGAAACCGAGGTCATCTTGGGCAGTTACTGGCAACTGCTGGTCATAAAGCCCAGAAGCCACGGCCTGCGTACCTTTGACAAGATTTTTTACCGGTGCGACGATATTGCGTATACTGATAAATGCCACCCATATTGCCGCCAGCAAGCTCATCAATAACACCAGCGATAAGGTTAAAGAAAAGCTCCGTTTCAGGGAATTTCTTAAATAATTCATCTCCTGATACCGAAGAAAAGCAAATTCTACTGAGTCCGCAAGGTCGGCAATCCGTACCGGAACAGGATAAAGTGCTTGCAGATATTGCGGTTCTTGGCCTTTGATGACAACTATCGCTCGGATCATCAATTGATCCTCCATAACTGGCGCTAAAGCCACGTAATCAGAGCTATGCTGTAGTTGCAAACGAATATTCTCATCGGGTAGGCTGGGCAATATATCACCGGGATTAATGCTGCTGGAGGCGATAATACGTCCTTGCTTTGAAAAAAGCGTCACTTCGGAAGCACCCGATAGCATAAGCAAGTTTTCAACTTCCAAGGTCGCCATGGCTTCAGATGAATAATCCAGGTTCTCAGCTAATTGCTGGGTTTGCCTTAGATGCCAGCGCATTCTTTGATCCAATGAAGCCTGGCTGAGTTCCAGCGCATCTTCCATCGCCTTGTCTATTTCGACGTTAAACCAGCTATCAATACCTTGGTGCAGGAACTGCATGGAAAAGAAAAAAACGATGGCTGCGGGAGCTAAAGCCAGCAATACAAACAAGGACATCATCCGAGTAGTGAGTTTAGAACCCGCTTCACGCTTTTTTAATTGTCGGACTAAAGCGTAAATATTTGCCCCGACCAAGCCCAGCAAAACCACTGAACCCAAGGCATTTATCAGTAATAGCCATGAAGACATGGCACTTAGTTTTGATGATTCCTGCTGGGCTGAACTCATCAATTGTAGCGACAGCAAAATCAAGCCAAACAATATGGCTACAGAGACCCAGATAGGCAGTTTTATTTTTTTAACGGCCATAAATACCAGTCGCTGGAAAGATACCATTGCGAATTCACATAAGCAACTGGGCGCAAAGGCAGTGGCAGCGCATCTCGCTCGAAGGTGATTTTCATTCCGGCGATATATGATTCTTGGTTGAATATTTTGGATTTTTCTACGAGTCGGTAATCTCGCACTGTTGACAACAAATTCAGAGCCGCTTGCAGTGTGGAAAAGTTATCCACCGCGCCGTTGCTTTCATTGGTTATCCGGTACATCTTCAATAGGGCATGATATTGGATACGGTAGCGGAAACTTTTTTCAATCAGCGTGTTATCCCATAAATAATTGCGTTGTTCCTGCACTTTAAACTCATACGTCCAGAATAGGGAAACACCATTGTTCAATGCTTCTATGGCTTTCTTGCTTAATTGATAATCGATGTCGGCGGTCAGTACATAATCGTCGCCCAATAAGGAGGTTTCGGCACTTGTTACCCTTACCCCTGTGTCGCTCGGATAAGCTGATGTGGGCATCAGTAACAACAGTAAATACAGCAAAATAGCTGTTTTATTGTTTAACAAGTCGCGCATAATAAAAGCCATCCATTGAGGATTCGCCGGTCAAAATTTGCCTTCCACAGATACCAGGAATGCCCCATTCATCAGACGTGATTGGTAATTCGATAGCGTCGTTATGTGTCGATAAAAAATCTTGAATTTGCTCTTCATTCTCCTTTTTTAACACTGAACAAGTGGCGTATAAAAGCATTCCGCCGCTTGCTAATAAAGGCCAGATGGCATTTAAGATGGTTTTTTGCAGGATTGTTAATGCGGCAATATCCGTCTCTTTTCTTAATAGCTTGATGTCTGGGTGACGGCGAATAACCCCAGTTGCCGAACACGGCGCATCCAGCAAAATCCGGTCAAACGGTTTGCCGTCCCACCAATCGTCAGTTTTGGCTGCATCGGCGACGATTAGCTTGGCTTGCAGACCCAATCGTTGTAGGTTTTCACTCACCCGCAGCATTCGGCTTTCGTCAATATCAACGGCGACCATTTCACCAATGTCAGGTTGTTGCTCTAAAATGTGCGCGGTCTTTCCACCTGGTGCGGCACAGACATCCAGCACACGCTGTCCTGGTCGCGCATCAAGCAATTCTGCGGCCAATTGCGCCGCACCATCTTGCACTGAAACCCAGCCGTCCGCAAATTTGGGTAAGGCTTCAATCGGCACGGGTTTATCCAGGATAATTCCGGTAGCCGTAAAGTCGGCGGCATTTGCCGCTAAATTTTGTTCAATCAATAACTGAAGATAGTCATCCCGCGTCGTTTTCGTCAGATTAACCCGCAACGCCATCGGTGGTGGCTGGTTGTTTTCCAGCAATATTGTTTCAACTTGCTTAGGCCAATCATGTTCTATTTTTTTAATCAACCAGTTAGGGTGACTTAACGCCGCTGTTTTGAATTCATCTGCTTGTTGCTCAAGATCGTCTTGCTTCCTCAAATAACCTCTAAGCACGGCATTAATCAAAGCTTTTGCCCAAACTATTTTACGTGCCGCCTGTACGGTTTCCGAAACCGCCGCATGGGGTTTTACCCGCATATACTTGAGTTGATAAAGCCCAATTAATATCAGCGATTTTACTTCTAACGATTTTAATGGCTTATCAATCAATGCGTTTAAGATGAAATCCAAACGGTGATAAGTTCGGCACACGCCATAAGATATGGCTTGCACAAAGGCTTTATCTTGTGCGGATTCAACCGACTTAAGGGCGTGGTCTAATGCCAAGGTCAACGATTGCCCATCTTGCAATACCTTCGTCATGACACGGGCGGCGATCAATCGCGTATTCAAAATGTAATCAACCGAGTTTGACTCCTTGTGGATGATGTGAGCTCAAAAACGCCTGGATAGGTAAGCGTTTTCCGCCGGGCAATTGCACTTCATGCAAACGCAACAAGCCATCTTTGGTTGCTACATCCAGGGTTTTGTTAGTGCAGATGATTGTGCCAGGATCAGTTTTGATGTCAGATACCATCGGCTCGGCTTGCCATATCCGTAACACCTGACCTTTATACAGTGTTTGTGCGACAGGCCAGGGATTAAGTCCTTTTACTATCCTACCCAATTGTTCCGCAGATTGCGTCCAATCGAGTTCGGCTTCGGTTTTGCTCAGTTTTTCCGCGTAAGTGACTAAGCTTTCATCCTGAATTTCAGCTTGTACAGTGTCAGATTCGATCTGTGCAAGCACTTTTTCCAAACCAACCGCACCTAAAGCAGCCAGTTTTTCGTATAAATCCCCAGAAGTATCTTGTGCAGTAATCATGCACTCTTCCTTATGCAACATATCGCCAGCATCCAGTTTGTGGATGATCCGCATAATAGTAACGCCAGTTCTTTCGTCCCCGGCCATCAAAGCCCGTTGAATCGGTGCTGCACCGCGCCAGCGCGGCAATAGGGAGCCATGAACATTGAGGCAGCCTAATGTCGGTATATCAAGAGCCGCTTGCGGCAATATCATGCCATAAGCCACTACTACCATCAGATCAGGATTAAAATCACGCAGTTGCTGCAAATCCGCTTCCGGTTTGAGGCTAAGCGGCTGAAATACCGGAATTTCCACGCTTAACGCCAATTCTTTCACTGGGCTGGGTTGCAGCTTGCGTCCCCTGCCGGCAGGGCGGTCAGGTTGGGTGTGGACGGCGCAGACCTCGTGTTTGGAGTCCAACAGCATCCGTAAGCTGGGGACGGCGAAATCGGGTGTTCCCGCAAAAATAATCCGCACGTCAGTTTTGTTCCAGTTTGTGGAGTTTCTCCAGTTTTTTCTTGATGCGCTGCCGCTTTAGGGACGATATATAATCCACAAACAACTTGCCTTCCAGATGATCCAGCTCGTGCTGTATGCACACAGCCAGTAAAGCATCTGCTTCCATTTCAAAAGGCTTGCCTTCCTTATCCAAGGCTTTTACCTTGATGTGTTCGGCGCGTTTAACCGTTTCAAAAAAACCAGGTACTGACAAACAGCCTTCTTCAGACTCTTCCACGCCATCTTTCGCAATAATTTCTGGATTAATCAAACACAAAGGGTTATCTTTCTCCTCGCTCACATCAATGACGACAATACGCTGGTGGACGTTTACCTGGGTTGCCGCCAAGCCGATCCCTTTCGCCAGATACATGGTTTCCAGCATGTCATCGACCAGTTTTTTGATTTTGCCATCGACAACCTGAACTTCAGCCGCTTTTTTACGTAAACGGTCGTCAGGAAATTCGAGAATAGTTAAAACGCTCAACAAACTCTCCACTATAATTAGTTAATACTGGAATTCTATATGAATTCATCTAAACTTTGAATTCATAATGATTAAAAAGACACCACGGGAATACACTATGGTTTTTAGAACACTTTCAGGATTAATAGTTGCTTTGTGCATGATCGCATCTGCGTGGGCTACCGAAGCGATCCCATTGTCCATTAATCCATCCCATCCTAACCAATACACCGTTGTCGAAGGCGATACCTTATGGGATATTTCAGGGAAGTTTTTAAATCATCCCACTCAGTGGCCGCAACTGTGGAGTTACAACGCCCAGATTAAAAATCCACACCTTATTTATCCTGGTCAAACCGTTTACTTTTCTGTTGTTGATGGCAAGCCTAGGTTGAGTTTTTCCAGAGGCAACGAGGCTTATCAAGATTCAGGTGTCAGCCCTACTAGCGATACCTGTATGATTAGCGAAGAAGACATCCATAATGGTCGTACCAGCTTTGCGATGGCGCAAGGCGGCAAACTTTCGCCCTGTATCCGAGAAACCAGCCAGAAAGCAGCCATTCGTTTGATTCCGACGGAAACTATCGCTAAATACCTAAGCTCACCTAAAGTGGTCGGGGTTAACGAACTCAACGCCGCGCCTTATGTCGTCGATCTTGCGGGTTAACGTCTAATTGCAGCGGCAGGTGACAAACTTTATGTGCGCTCCATTCTTGCGCCGCAAAATACAGGCTTTACGGTGTACCGTGCTGGTGATACCTTCCAAAGACCAGAAACGGGTGAAGTATTGGGCTATGAAGCAAAATATGTCGCCGACACCAGCTTAGTGCAAGCAGGCGACCCCGCAACGGTGGTTATCGACAAATCGGTTACCGAAATCCTTATCGGTGATCGGCTAATGCCAAAGGCTGAGGAACAATTCACCTTGAGCTATTTCCCCAGAGCGCCCGAAGAAAGCATTAAGGGCAGCATTATCAGTGTACTGGATGGCGTTAGCCAAATCGGCAAATTTAATGTGGTCGTAATTGATAAGGGCACTCAGGATGGGCTGTTGCCAGGACATGAGCTGGATATTTACCAGCGCGGCAGAATAACCAGAGACACATACAGTGTCATCAAGAACGATCAGGTCAAGCTGCCTGATGAAATGGCAGGTACATTAATGGTTTTCCGCCCCTTTGATCGGGTGAGTTACGCCTTGGTCATGAAAGCCACTCAAGCCATTCACGTCCTCGATAAAGTCCAAACTCCCTGAACACATTCACTAAAGCACAAAAAAACGACATTAAATACTGGCTTGCGCTATTGCGTACGCCAGGCGTTGGTAGCAGGACTTTCCTTAGACTGCTAGAAACTCACACGGCTCCTCAACTATTTGAGGAATCCAACGCAGCACTTTCCGCTTTAGGTTTGAAAAGCGACATCATACAGGCCATTAAAAATCCAGATTGGTCGATTATTGACTCTGATCTCGCCTGGTTGGAACAAAACAATAATGCTGTTCTCACCTTATTTGACTCTGATTACCCCGCACAACTTAAAGAAATCCACGACCCGCCGCCGCTCTTGTTTGTACGGGGCAATCCTGAGCTGCTATCTCTGCCGCAGATTGCCATCGTCGGTAGCCGTAATCCCTCGACATTAGGACTGGAAACAGCCTTTGGCTTTGCCAAAACCTTAAGTCAACAGGGTTTTGTCATTACCAGCGGTTTAGCATTGGGAATTGATGCCGCCAGCCACCAAGGTGCGTTGAATGCTAAAGGCTACACTATTGCCGTCGCAGGAACTGGCTTGGATCGCGTATATCCCGCACGGCATATTGATCTGGCGACCGAAATCGTCAATACCGGCGCAATGGTTTCCGAATTTCCGCCCGGCACTTTGGCAAAAGCCAACCACTTCCCCAGACGTAACCGTATCATCAGCGGACTGTGCCAAGGCTTGCTGGTGGTTGAAGCTGCCAAGGAAAGCGGCTCGCTGATTACTGCACGGATGGCATTGGAACAGAACCGCGAAGTCTTTGCCATTCCAGGTTCTATCCATAACCCCTTGGCGCGAGGTTGCAATGCGCTGATCCGGGAAGGTGCTAAACTGGTCGAAACCACCCAGGATATACTTGAAGAATTTAGTCAATATATTCAACAAGATGAAAACAATTCCGTTGAAATATTACAAACAACGCTTGACCTGGAGCAACAAACACTATTGAATCGCGTCATGTTCAGCCCAACTGCTATCGACAAATTGGTTGAAGAGTCAGGGACTTCAGTTGAGGTTATCTCATCCATGCTATTGATCTTGGAGTTATCTGGATACGTAGAGGCGAACGCTGGTGGTAGCTATACCCGTTTGAAATAAACCGATTGAACCTATGAAAGAAACTATTTTTGATGTCCTGATGTACCTTTTTGAACACTATATGGAAGATGAGCTTGAAATTCTTCCAGACAGTGACAGCGTCAGGACAGAATTATTGGCAGCGGGTTTTGAGACTTGCGAAGTCAATAAAGCTTTTGTTTGGCTGGAATCTCTCAGCCTGCAACGTGGAATAAGGCCCACCATAGCCACTTCTTTCCGTATTTTCAGCCATGAAGAACAGGCCAAGCTGGATCTGGAATGCCGCGATCTACTGATGTTTCTTGAGCGTAGCAGCATTTTAAATTCCGCCAATCGGGAAGTGGTCATAGACCGTGCGCTGGCACTCGAAGATGAAGAACTGTCCATCGAAAAACTCAAGTGGATAGTCATGCTGGTATTGCTTAGTCAACCGGACGAAGAAATTGCCTTTTCCAGAATGGAAGATATAGTTTACGACCTTGTACCCACTTACTTAAATTAATTCCTCCGCTTGCATTTGATTGAATGAGCAAGAACCTCGTTATTGTAGAATCCCCGGCTAAAGCCAAAACCATCGAGAAGTATCTAGGCAAAGACTTCCATGTGTTGGCTTCGTATGGCCATGTCCGCGACCTTGTCCCCAAAGAGGGCGCGGTTGATCCCGACAACGATTTTGCCATGAAATATGAGCTGATTGAGCGCAACCAAAAGCACGTACAAACCATCAGTAAGGCACTTAAAGCGGCTGATGTGCTTTATCTGGCTACCGACCCTGACCGCGAAGGGGAAGCCATTTCTTGGCATTTGTACGAATTGCTCAAGGAAAAAAACCTTTTAAAAAACAAGCCAGTGCATCGGGTTGTGTTCCATGAAATCACCAAAAAAGCGGTTACTGAAGCTATTGCCAACCCGTCAGAACTCGCTATCAATTTAATCAATGCCCAGCAGGCGCGACGGGCTTTGGATTATCTGGTTGGCTTTAAACTATCGCCATTGTTGTGGAAAAAAATCCGCCGAGGCTTATCCGCAGGTCGTGTGCAAAGTCCTGCTTTGCGGATGATTGTCGAGCGCGAACTGGAAATCGAGGCTTTCAAAACCCGCGAATACTGGACGATAGATGCCGCATTAACTGCTCAGGAACAGGCGTTTAAAGCAAAGCTCACGCATTTTAACGGCGAAAAACTCAACCAATTCAGCATAACCGATGGCGAATTAGCAGAAAAAACCAAACAAACCTTACTTGATGCCGCCGACGGTCAGTTAGTCGTCAGTAAGCTGGAAAAAAAGCAGCAAAACCGCAATCCTGCTCCGCCGTTCATCACGTCAACCTTGCAACAAGAAGCCTCACGTAAGCTCGGTTTCACTACCAAGCGCACCATGATGGTCGCCCAACAATTGTACGAAGGCATTGATATAGGCGGCGAAACGGCTGGCCTTATCACTTATATGCGTACCGATTCAGTGAATCTGTCTGTAGATGCCGTGCAAGAAATACGCACCTTGATTGCAGAAACTTACGGGGCGGATAACGTTCCCAAAGAACCTCGATTATTTAAAACTAAGTCAAAAAATGCCCAGGAAGCACACGAAGCGATACGCCCGACCTATCCGCGCCACTTACCCAATCAGCTAAAAGCCCACCTCAGCGCAGAGCAATTTAAGCTTTATGATTTAATCTGGAAACGTTCCATCGCTTGTCAGATGACCTATGCCACGCTCAATCTGGTCGCCGTTGATCTAAGTTGTGGCGAAGAGGGCAAGCATACTTTTAGAGCAACAGGTTCTAGCATTGCCAATCCAGGCTTTATGGCGGTGTATCTGGAAGGAAAAGATGACACCAAAGAAAGCGACGATAAGGAAAATTTTTTGCCTTCTATGGAAGAAGGCCGTCCAGTCAAACTTAACGACATCATCGCTGGACAACATTTTACCGAACCACCGCCGCGTTACGGTGAAGCCAGCTTGGTCAAATCGCTGGAAGAACATGGCATTGGCCGCCCCTCCACGTATGCCTCGATCATATCGACCTTACAAAACCGTGAATACGTCACTCTGGACAGCAAGCGCTTCTACCCAACCGATGTCGGCAGAATCGTCAACAAATTCCTGACCGAACATTTCACCAAATATGTCGATTACGACTTTACCGCCAATCTGGAAGATGAACTGGACGCAGTATCACGCGGTGAGCAGGAATGGATTCCGCTGATGACCAAGTTCTGGAAGCCATTCAGTAATTTGATTATTGAAAAAGAAGCGCAAGTCCAACGCAAGGATGTCACCCAGGAAGCTATTGACGAGAAATGTCCGCTTTGTACCAGCCCCTTATCCATCCGTTTAGGGCGAAATGGACGCTTTATCGGCTGCACAAACTACCCAGAATGCTCGTACACCCGTAACTTGAATGACGATGCCGCCACCAGCACTGCGCCGGAAACTGTCGAAGGTCGAGTTTGCCCTAGCTGTGAATCGCCTTTGGTATTTAAAGTCGGTAAGTACGGCAAATTTATCGGCTGTAGCGCTTATCCTAAGTGCAAGCACATCGAGCCACTGGAAAAGCCGCAAGACACAAAAGTCGAATGCCCACAATGCAAAAAAGGCACTATCCTCAAACGCAAGTCGCGTAACAGCAAAGTGTTTTATTCCTGTTCTGAATATCCCAAGTGCAATTATGCACTGTGGAACGTGCCAATAAATGATAGCTGTCCGGAATGCCATTGGCCCGTTCTGGTAGTCAAGGAAACCAAAACACGCGGCGTGGAAAAAACCTGCCCCCAAAAAGACTGCAAATATGCCACACCTTATGAAGGCGATCCTGCTGATGTGCAAGGACCAAAAGAAACGGCTGTCTGAGAACAGCCGATAATAAGCCGGAATACTCAGTTTTATTTTAAGCTACAAACAATTCAAAGGTCGTAAGTGTTCGCTTGATAACGGTCACTTACGGAGCTAACTGACAAGATTAAGCCAGTATTACTTTTTTTCAAAAAAGTAGTAATCGCCGAATTTTCCTTTCAAAGTCATGTTTTTGTCGCTTTTTTCCACGACAGTATACAAATCAAATCGGCTACCACCTAAAATCTCAACCTTCAACTTACCGTTATCTATTTCATAATTTACGGGAGGTTGGTCGTAATAAGTGCCTTCACGGGGAATATGTAAGATTGTTACTTTACCGCCTTCAAACACCCAGGTATCTTCCCGTGTGATAGGTCGCCTATCGGTTAAAGAATTTTTAGTGGTTTTCAGCTTCCAAGTGCCTTGTACTTCTTCTTTGGATTGCACTGCAACATCAGCAGAAACAGCGTTTCCAAATAGCGTTAAACCCAAAATTGCTGTGGCTAGAAATATTTTTTTCATTATCACTTCCTGTATTTAAGGATTAAAAACAAACTTAAGGGCAACTCTACACATTACACTTACTCAGAACGGCAGTTATTACAAACCCAACTTAACGGGTATTTGGAGTTAATCAAGCTCACAATGAGACCAAGTATCGACTTAAATATGACTACAAATGTCATTATGAGGCGGGAATACCGATTCTGTTGTTACTACAATTTGAGTGCTGCCACCGAATACATCTTACTACCATTGAAGGGATTAAGTGCTTAAAATGGTGATAGCTGTATTTCAATGTTATTGGATTTCATTGTGTGATATGAGCAAACATCACTATCTTCTTGTTAACTTATTTTTTAATTAACGTAATCAACTGCGCTTTATCATCAATATTTACTTGATAACGTCCTAACACACTCATCCCCAACAACTTGTTTTCGCCTAACAATTGGTCAGCAATAAAGGCGACTTCAACATTTTCAACGGTTTCTCCAGCAATATTCAGTTCTTGCAACAGACCAATTTTTGCGTCGGCCATGCCATTAGCAGTTTGCATTTTTCCTACGACAAATTTACTGTCCGCAAGCCCTAATTGGTCGATCATAGATTCTGGCAACACAACTAAATCCGCGCCAGTGTCGATCACCATATCCACGGTTTGCCAGACTCTGCCATCACCTGAAAGTGCTACAGAAACCGTAGAATGATTGCCTTTGAGACTGGTCGGCAACACAATACGGTTATCTTTGTGTTTTTGCTTTTTGTTGATGATGACAACGCGGTCAATCTGTCCTTTCGTATTTCGACTGACAATGTGATTGTACGATGCAAAAAGCTGTTTGACTTGCTGCTCCAAGCTGCCGCTGATCAGAACTTTCTCTGCATTTTGAATACGTTCCAGCCCAGTAATCTGGATTTTGTTCTGGTTTTGTAATGCCTGGATTTGGGCAAACAAATCGTCAGCATCTTCTGCATGAATACTTACGGCAAACAACACCAAGGCTGCAATGAGCAGTAAATGCAGGTGTTTACTAGCAGGAATGAGGTTGTCGGTTATTGTCATTAGCATAATTCGATACAACGTAAATAGACTGAAAACTTACGTTAACACACAAAACATTGCGATTTGCCAATTTTTGATTAACTGTTGTGAACTTGAAGTCCAATAACTTCCCGCAACACCGAGGTAGCGTAACTGCCAGCAGGCAGGGTAAATGAGAGCTTTAATGTGGTTTTATTGCTGAACTGCCAGTCCAGATTGTCCACATTAACCCTTAAAGCACGACGGGCTTTTTCCACACCAAAAGCAACCAAACCTTCAGCCAGTTCGACATAATCATCGACTATTTTGTGTTCTATAGCAAATGCGTCAGCAGACACATCAATCTCGCCCTTGCCCCATAGCACGCCTGTTGGATGGATGGTTTTGGCTGCAAGTCGGCGTAGGATTTCAGCATCCGGCAACTGTGATTTAAAACTGCTATTCGAGCAGTCGAACATATAGGTGTCACCTATAAGCCCTTGATTCCAGGTTGCTTCGGCAACTCTAATGCTAAGAATCTGGTTGAACAGATACGAACGTGCGGCGGATAAGTACAGGCTACGCTGTTCGCGGCCTATTTTCGCGCCTTTAAACATCGCCAAGGCTTTGTTGACATTTTGCCCCTGGTTGCCAAAGCGTTGCTCGCCGTAATAATTGGCAATGCCGTTGGCCTTGATTGATGATAACTGCTCAACGGTTTTTGCTTGATCTCCTTGCCAATCACGAATAGTGATTTCAAAACGGTTGCCCGACAACACGCCACGTTTTAATTTTCGGGCATGACGTACCGTGTGCAGCACCTTCATGTTGTCGCTTGCAAATGCCGTCCAGTCTGGCTCAGATTTACCGGGCAGCCAAACGCTAAACCATTGGGTCGTCACCGCATGGCGGTCTTTTAATCCGGCATAACCAATATCACGCTGGCGCACATTGGCATATCGAGCCAATTGCCGGGCAACAAAGTCGGTATTTTCTCCAGTTTTTTGTATTTGCAAAAAGACATGTTCCCCACCCCCGGACGGCTCAAAAGCAAGGTTTTCATAGACGACAAAATCTTCCGGTGCGGTGCGGATTTTGCCGACACCTGAAGGCGAGCCGTAAACATAAGGCCAAGCGGGGATTTCAATAGTCATGAAGGGTTAATCAAGGTGCAGCCTTATGCGGGGCATATTTTGAGCCAACCAAAATACATTTTTGGTTCAAAAAGCCCAAGTTCTACAATACACTCCGCTAACCATAGAACAAACCGGTGAACCCATTAAAGACCTTTTTTCTGTAAAAAACCAAGCGCACTGGCTGCGAAAGATTATTTTCGATCAGCAAGCAAGTAGTTGGGGTACATTAAGGTGGCAGTAGCTACCAAGCTCAACACCCCGCCTGGCTCGCACACTTAACGCACATGCTGGAATAAGGCACGGCTTCCAGGCGCTCTTTTCTGATGGGTTCACCGCACAATTCGCAAATACCGTATTCACCGCTGTCTATACGGGCGATGGCTTGTTGCACCCTATCCCGTTCTGCCCTGGCGGCATTGCCTAAGTAATCCAGCACTTCGTCATTTTCGGACTGTGTGGCTTGTTCGGCAAAATCTTTTTCTAACGGTTCGTCTTCATGTTTGACATCGTGAGTGATCTTGGCTAGGCGGTCGTCCAGTTCCTCCAGCATTTCAATCAGATTACTGCGTACTTGTTCATATTCTTTCATGGCAACACTCCTGCTTTTGCTTTGCCTCAACTAGAGCCATTGTTCTATAGCCAATGTTCTATACTATGGGCAACAACTCGTTTTTCAAGCATCCTACCATTAACTATGCAAAATGACATCCAGCGGCTACTGAATGCCGCCAATCAGGTTATCCTCGGCAAAGACAGGCAAATCCGCCTGGCGGTGTGTTGCCTGTTGGCGCGTGGGCATTTGTTGATTGAAGACATTCCCGGCGTGGGCAAAACCACATTGGCGCATACGTTGGCGAAGTTACTGGGGATGCAATACCAGCGCATCCAATTTACCAGCGATATTTTACCGGCAGACATCATCGGCGCTTCGGTGTTCGATGCCAAAAACCATGAATTCAAGTTCCATGCTGGGCCGATATTTAACCAGATGGTGTTGGCGGATGAGATTAACCGCTCGACACCGAAAGCCCAAAGCGCGCTGCTGGAAGCGATGGAGGAGCAGCAAGTCACCGTGGAAGGCGTTACTTATCAATTACCAGAACCTTTCTTTGTGATTGCCACACAAAATCCCTCGCACCAGATTGGCACTTTTCCCCTACCGGAATCGCAACTGGACCGCTTTTTGATGCGGATTGAGTTGGGTTATCCCGACCCCAAATCAGAACGGCAATTGTTGACGGGACAGAATCGGCACCTTCTGATTGAGTCATTATCTGCCCAGTTGCTGCCGCAAGATTTGCAGCAAATCCAAAAAAACATACGTAAAGTCCATGTGTCCTCTGCCTTGCTGGATTATTGCCAAGCAATCATCAACTTCACCCGCGAATCCCCCGAATACCATTGCGGGTTGTCGCCCAGGGCAGGCTTGGCGTTACTAACGGCTGCCAAAGCCTGGGCGTTTATGGGTCAGCGCGATGCGGTCATCCCGGAAGATATACAAGCCGTGCTGGCGGCAGTTGCAGGTCATAGGTTGCGGTCAGGCAATAACGATTCCGTAGCCATCGTCGCGCCCATTTTGGCTAAGGTTGCCGTGCATTGAAAGGATTAGCTCTAAAAGAACGCTACGGACTGGACCGATTTTTCTTAGGTGAACGAACTGTGGACGGCAAGCCACTAACCCTCAATCAGCGGCGAATCTTTATTTTGCCAACGCAACGCGGCCTGGGTTTCAGCTTGTTGATCCTGCTGCTGGCACTGATTGCCTTCGTGTACAACAACAATCTGGCGTATATGCTGGCCTTTTTGCTGGGCAGTATTTTTTTTATCACCATACTGCATACCTATAAATCCCTAGCGGGATTGACAGTCCAGGAAGGCCAAACCCTAGCCGTGTTTGTTGGCGAGGCGGCGGGGTTTGGCGTACATATCGACAATCCCACCTCAGTCGAACGCTATCATCTGCAAATAAAAATCAAGGCGGTCGAGCATTTCAACCTAAAAGCCAATAGCAAGGCGCATCTTACCTTATACGACCTGACCCAGAAAAGGGGTTGGCATTCGGCGGGGACGGTCACTGTTTTTAGCGCCTATCCACTGGGCTTGTTCCGCGCTTGGTCGCCGATAAGGTTTAGCTCGAAAGCGTTGGTGTACCCCAAACCTGCAAACCAGGAAATCCCCTTTCCAGAAACAGGATCAACCAAAAACCAGCAAGGCCGGTTCAAAAAAGGCGGTGATGAATTTTATGGTTTGCAAAGCTATCAGGCTGGCGATCCGATCAGGCATTTGCACTGGAAAGCCTACGCGAAAGGCCTAGGTCTGTTCAGCAAGCAATACGGCGGGGAAAGTTCGGCAGAAATCTGGCTGGATTATGGGCATGCCCCAGGGCAATCGCTGGAAGAACGCTTGAGTTACTTATGCCGCTGGGTGGTAGATGCAGAACAAGCGGGATTAAGTTACGGATTCGTGTTGCCCGGTTTACGGCTAGAACCCAGCAATGGCCCAGCACATTACCGGAAATGTCTGGAAGCGTTGGCGTTGTTTTAATATTAACTACGCAAAGCCGATAGCAGTTGAAAAGTTGGGTTACGTCAGTAAATAGCCTATACATTATCGATTACATCAAAATAATTTACCCAACAACTTCGCCACTGTTTCAATTAAATCTATTTCCAGCGCACTACCAAAACCACCACTGGTATTAGCATAATCGGTCGCCGTATGGGGAAGAACATCCTGTTTCTGTTGTTTTTGCTTTTTCAGGTCTGCCGCGTGTTCTTGATGTAACAATTGACCACCGGCTTTTTTCCATTCCAGTAAGTGCGTCAGTTCACCACTGTCCAGCCAAATGCCGTGGATAATGCATTGGTCAACGACCACACCACTGCGTTGACCGAAATTGACTCGGTTCATGTGCCTTCGACAATCAGGACACTTAAGATAGCGTATTTTTTCAGGCTTGCGGTAACGGTCTTTGTTGATGTTATCGATATGTTCACGATTAATATCAAAGACATTAGAAACCGAGCTTTGCAAGATCAACTCTATTTCACCTTTATCGAAAAACAAGCCGTAGCAAGTTTGACAGCGTTCAACAGCTAATGGCTCTGGCGTTTTTAAGCCAATAGTTTGTAGCGGTTTGTCACAGTTTGGACAGATCCGCTTGCTATGCAGTTTTTCTACTTTATACGGATGCTTGGCATGTAAATCGACATCGCTGCGCGTATTACAATACAGACAGCGATTGGTATTGGCAGGCAACGCCGCCGAGCAAGATGAGCATCTAGCCATGATTTATCCGCACCCGATTTATAAAGCGTCCAAAATTGCTTGTCTTTTATCGGCGTATTCCTGGTCGGAAATCAAGCCATCTTTGTTAAGTTCTTTAAGTTGTGCCAATTTGCTCGCAACGTCGTTTGCAGGTTGTGCTGTTGGGGCGGCGGGTGCATTTTGCACCCCTTGTGCCATCGCTTGCCCCAGACCTATACCCGCACCTAAACCTACACCAGCACCTGCTGCACCGCCTTCATTACGTGCGGCTTCGCGCATGGCTTCAAGTTGTTGCAGCTTTGCATAATCCACACCTGCGGCTTGTGCGGCATGCGCTTCGGCGGTGACATTGGCAATACGGTTTATACGCGTCAGGGTTTCTTCGTCGAAGCTCGTGCCTTCGATGCGGAAATCGGTCATCTCAAAACCGAGTTTACCAAAATCGGCATTTAATTTTGCCGATACGCCGTCGGATATTTCGTCACGACTGGCATCAATATCCGTGTATGAATATTTGCTTTCGGCAAGAAAGTCACTCAGTGGATGAATAATTCGTTCGGACATAACTTTGCGAAAATCTTCAACCAGAAAATCGCCGTGGCTACCGACCACATTGACGAAAAACCCGCGCCCATCAGATATGCGGTAGCTGTAATTGCCGTAAGCTTTTAATCCTACAGGAAATTTGTACTTGGGGTCTTCGTATTTGATGCTCGAAGTTGTACCCCATTTTTGGTTGAGAATTTCGGTACGACGAAAAAAATAAATGCCGACTTTGTGGTGACTTTCAAAAAACTGCATGAAGTTTTTGATCGTCGTCCAAAACGGGATGTTGGCGGTTTCCAGCGTAATCAGGCATTGCTCCTCGAGCACCGCCTGTACCTTGCCTTCGTACACGAAAATGCAGCCCTGCCCAGGACCGACAATCAACTTGGAGGCGTTTTTGATTTCGTCGCCATTGTCGCTCCATTCATAAAATAAGGTATCGGGATTGGGATCGCTCCATTCAATAACCGAACGAAACTGCCGTCTAATACTGTCGAAAAGTGCCATAAAAGTTCTCCACTGGGCTAAGTAGTGGTTTCATGTTAGTTGAAATGGTTGAAATAGCAACAATAGGTAGCTAGGTTTGGATGATGTTTGATTTTTTGGGTAAAACTGTGTGGAATTATGACACCAAAATTTAAAAATTCTTGCTTAAATGATTCAGTACATTTGTTGCTTTCATCACTGTTAGGCAAGCCGTAGCCAAGATATTTTCACGAATTCCCGATTTCTTTTTGACCTTATGTTTGGCGTTGTTGTAAAGCACTTTTGCCCTCAGCACTTCAAAACTATAGCCACAGCCTTGCCTTGCAATTGACTTGAGTGGTTGTTGGCTGATTCTGTATACGCATTGGTGACCCTGTGGTCGAAGTAGTTAAATACCTCTTTGTGCCAGTTACCTATTGCCCTATCCAAAAGCTTGCTCATTTTGGCGAAATTTCTCAAACAGCAGCATATCAACTAATGCTGCAACTGGCTTCACAGCATGGGTAATAATAATTTGCTCATGCTGGTATTGAACTTCATTAAGCAGCTCGCTTAAGTTCTGCTGCACTGTCATGGCAGAAGTTTCTCGAATCATTGTTAAAAACTCAGTGAAAGCGTGATTGCACAGGTGATTTTCAATGTAACAGACTAAGTGTCCTCGATTCAATGTTCAATGACGGTTTGTTAGCGCGAAACCGTCTTACGGGTTAACCATATAATTATAATCATGTGGGCGGGTCTCGACCCGCCCTACAACCCGCCGTACGAGGTTGGGAAGCGCAAGGCATCTGCTTTTACAGCCGTCCCCAAAATAATTGAAAAAGGTGTGATAGTCGATGTTGAACTGAACTGGAAAGGCAGGGGTTATGACGGCTATACGCTGGCTGCGCCGATCAGCATTGCAGGTGAGGCGTATGTCGGCGTGGCAATTGTCCACAAGGACAAGCCACGGGTTTTATTTGCAGGAAGTGGTGGTGTTGGAATCACTCCAGCGCGATCCCTTCAAGACCGAAGCATTGACCGACACGGATGCCGCGCTAAACGGAGGACACGCTGGAGCTATAGCCAGTATGCTACAGGGCATTTTCAAAGTCAATAAGGTTGATATTTCCAAAGCCCTCGACAAAAACGGCGAGCCGCAGGCATTGAAAGACCCGTACCGGACGACCAGGACAGGCGGCATTGCCAAAACCAGTAACATAGGCAACCCGAACATCAAGGACGGGATCACGATGCCATCCGCATTCCGTGACGAAATCGCGGGTTGGGGTTATGTCAGCCAAAGCCCATATTCGTACAGCTTTTACAACATGCCCAGCAAAAGCTGGGATTCCACGCCGGAAGGCATTGTCCGTATATCAGACCATTGGAATTTTTTTTCCAGCGGGTCAATGCACATGGTCACGGATAAAGAGGTGCCGAACAACACGCATTGAGCCAAGGCGCGGCACAAGGAAGTAGGATGGATAAGCTCAGCGCATCCATCAAATATAATCCCTGGGAAAGATGGATGTGCTACGGTTATCCATCCTACACCTTACTTCCGAAGACAAAGTATAGGCTTTTAGTTCCTTAAGCTCTTCATCTGTCGGTACGCCCCTGTCGCGCAGCTTTGCCAATTTTCTATTTCTTCGATTGCGTTCATGCAGTACCTTAACTTGTGTTGGCTTATTAGAATTTGGTGGCCTGTTAGTGCCGCATCAGAACGGTTTTAACCGTTATGCACGGCAAATGGCGGTGTACTTTGGTTATTCCCTTGTTGATAACCGTATGGTGCTAAGTGATAATTTAACCACTTCTTGGAGCTTTGTGACTAAGCGTAGCCATATTATCAATTAAATCAAGCAGTAATTATGATTTGATGATGTTATTTGGCTAGGCTAATAGTGTCTTACTGTTATTCTCAGTCACTATTGAAAACTTATTTGGGTAGCATAAATAAATTTCAAAATTCCACACAGTTTTACGATTTTGACATTGGATTTCAGGATGAATTTTCCACCCAGTTTTACCGATTACCCGATTTTTTAAAATACGAACACTACTACTCTTAATATCTAAATCGTGTAATGCCCGTAGTGGTGTTGATAATCTGCCATTGCCCGTTTTATTACTTCGTGGGCTTCATCTCGTCCATAAACATCGGTTATTTCGCAAATAAGGTGTTCACTGGGCAGATGTTTATAAGTCAAAAAATAATGTTTTAAGCGGTCAATGTACGATTGTGGGCAATCCGAGACATCATTCCATTGCCGATAAAATTCATCACCCTTCATTACGGCGATTATCTTGTCATCTGCTTCACCGCTGTCCAGTAAGCGAAAACCGCCAATTGGTACTGCTTGTACCAGAATATCGCCGTGAGTTACGCTACGTTCGCTGAGGACGCAAATATCCAGCGGATCACCGTCACCTTTTATGACTTTTCTGCCTGACTTCATCCCTGCGTACTCCGCCACTTCCTCCGCACAATAGGTTTGCGGAATAAATCCGTACAACGTGGGAATCATATTGGAAAATTTTTGCGGTCGATCAATTCTGAGATAACCGCTGACTTTGTCGATTTCATATTTGATGGTATCGGATGGGACGATTTCGATGAACGCCGTCACTATGTTTGGGGTGTTATCACCGGCTTCTATGCCATGCCAGGGGTGGGCTTTGTGTCGAATACTCATTGAATCGTAGTTATGTTGCTGTGTTTATAGTCATGGAAACCTCATGTATTATCACGTTTATGCGATAAAAAGAACGTATTAAACCGATATAACACCTTTGATGTGGTCATGGGTTTGGTAATCGGTGATAGCAAAATCGTCGTATTGGTAAGCAAAAATCGAATCTGGTTTCCGTTGGATGGTTAAGGTGGGCAGCGGATAAGGTTGTCTAGTTAATTGCAATCTGGCTTGTTCCAGATGGTTTAAATATAAATGCACATCACCACCCGTCCAAATAAAATCGCCCACTTGCAAATCGCATTGTTGTGCCACGATGTGGGTTAACAAAGCATAACTGGCGATGTTGAACGGTACGCCCAAAAACGTATCACAACTGCGTTGGTATAGCTGGCAGGACAGCTTGCCGTCCGCTACATAAAACTGGAAAAACGCGTGGCAAGGAGCCAGAGCCATTTTGCCGTTCGCTACATTTTGTTGTGGGCTGATGCTTTCATCCGGTAAATCCGCCACATTCCACGCCGATACGATCATACGTCGGCTGTTGGGTGTTTGTTTGAGTTGTTGTATTACCTGGGCTATTTGGTCGATGTGTTTGCCGTCCGGAGTCGGCCAGGAGCGCCACTGATAACCATAGATTGGCCCTAATTCGCCGTGTTCGTCCGCCCATTCGTTCCAGATATTAACCTTATGGTCGCGTAAATAAGCGATATTGGTCTCACCTTTCAAAAACCACAGCAATTCATGGATGATGGATTTGAGATGAATCTTTTTGGTTGTGACCAAGGGGAAGTCATCCGCCAGATTAAACCGCATCTGATGACCGAAAATGGACAATGTACCGCTGCCCGTTCGATCACCCTTTAAAGTGCCTTCCTGGAGAATTTTGTCAAGTAACTGCAAATACTGTTTCATGTGGCTTTTTTGTGCGCCCAGTACAACATACCTGCACCAATTATAATCATCGGTGTTGACAGGATTTGCCCCATCGTCACCCAATCCAAGACGAGATAACCCAAATGTGCGTCGGGCATACGGAAGAATTCGACAAAAAACCTAAAGCAGCCGTAGCAGAACAACGCCAATCCGGTTGCGCCCATCGTTGGTCTGGGCTTGCTGGTGTAAAGCCAAAGAATAACAAACAAAACCAAACCTTCTAGGAAAGCCTCGTAAAGCTGGGACGGATGCCGTGGCAACAAGCCTCCGTTAGGGAACACCATACCCCAAGGCACATCGGTAGTCCTGCCCCAAAGCTCGGAATTAATAAAGTTACCTAGCCGTCCCGCGCCCAAACCAATCGGACACAGCGGCGCAATAATGTCAGTCAATTGCAACATCGTGCAGTTTTGCTTTTTGCCAAACAGCCACATGGCAATAAAAACCCCCAACATGCCGCCATGAAAAGACATACCGCCTTGCCATATTTTAAAAATAATAAGGGGATTGCTGAGAAATTCACTGAAATTGTAAAACAGGATGTAACCTATCCTACCACCCAAAATAACACCCATCGCGCCATAAGTGACTAAGTCTTCTATCGCCGCTGGCTTAATCGGGGACCAAGGCTGTTGCGCTCGTTTTTGCCCCAAAAACCACACCCCAGCAAAGCCAACCAGATACATCAAGCCATACCAGTGTACCTTTAATGGGCCAAGGGTGATTAGGACGGGGTCGATTTGGGGGTAGGTGAGCATGGGATTTTATGATATTGAATAAGCTTTTATTATAACTTAACTCATGCCAGAAAGTCAGGCGCGTCCAGTTAACCTCGTAGTAAGCTGGATTTCGTTCCTCAATCCGACCTCAAATTTTAAACAAACTAACCAGCCTAGCCAACTGCTTTAAGACAGCCGCCGATGGTTTACTGCCGTATCGTTGGTCTATGAATGCTGCGGTGATTTCGTCTATGTTAGCTGCCTGTTTCGGCAAAATTAGTTTAGTACGCTCGGCAAAATCCCTAGCACCTTCGCTTGTGTTTTTGCTTAGTTCCGCTTTGGCTAGTTTCTTTAAAAATCGGTTGTAGACTATCAGGGTTCGGTCTTTGGGCTTGGGTCTTTGATAGAGCAAAAATAGGCTGAGTATCGCGGTGATAATGCCGACGAACCCCATCATCCAATAGACCATCGTCTTGAAATCAACGATACCGAATGACGACAGGAAACTGGCTTGATTGGCGTTGTTGTAATTGATGACCCAACGTTGCCAGTTGTAATCGACATTGCTCCATAGTTGTCTGGCTTGTTTTAGCAAGTTAAACGCAGCCTGTCCCGTATCGGATGAGGCATAACTGATTAGACCACCGGACACTAGGCTGTTGATGTCGATATTCTTCTCGATCCGTTCCGGTGCGATGGCGGCGGTCGGGTCAACCCTGACCCAGCCTTGCTTGTCCAACCAGACTTCCGTCCAGGCATGGGCATCGGCTTGTTTGATTTCCAGGAAATTCCCGACCTCATTGAATTCACCGCCCTGATAACCTGTCACGACACGAGCGGGAATATCGGCCACCCGCATCAAGTACACAAAAGCCGAAGCATAATGGCTGCAAAAGCCGTAGCGGGTCTCAAACAAAAAGGTTTCGATGGGGTTTTCTTCCATCAACGGCGGGGTTAAGGTGTAATAGAAGTCTTCTTGCCTGAAATGGTTGAGTAGCTGGTTGATAAACACATCCGGCGCACTGTCGAAACCGTGCAACTGTGTTACCAGTTGTTTGATGTTATCTGAAGGCGAACCAGGCAACTGCCGTGCATCCTTATATTCAGTTTTTGTGAGGTAGCCCGTGTTGTATGTGGGATAAGAAGTCAGCTTGTATTCGGTGCGTTTATTGTGGTCTTCCGATGTAATGAGTTGATAGTTAGCATTTTTCCGTAATTGGCTAGGGTAGTCGGCTGGCATATCCAGCGCAAACACCCAGTTTTTTTCCTGTGGCTCTAGCAACAAGGTGTACTGGTAAGGTATTCCCGAAAATGTTGGCTTATCTAAATGCTGTTGATAAGTTAAATCTTTGGCTTGAGTCCACTTTTTGCCATCGGTTTGTGTCAACACTGGACCGCGCCAATAGCGTTGCTTTGCTGGCGGAATTGCTCCGGCAAACTTTACCCTGAACACCAGCTCATCCGACATACCGAGATCGGTGATGGAACCGGGTTCCATTGAGTCACTCAAGCCCATCCTGGCTTGATGTTCATCGTTAAACAATAACCACCTCGGCGCTTCCACCCGTGGGAACAGGATGAATACGGCAATCGCCATGGGAATCGCCTGGGCGACGATAACGGCGGCTTTTTTAAGTGCCACGGATGTTTGGGCAACATAGCTGTTGATATAAACCAACGTTGCCAGCAACACGCAGCAAACAAACAGGATGTACGCCGCCATCAGGATGCTTTGCTCATACAAGAACTGCGAGGCGGCAACGATAAACGCCAGATAATTTATCAGGTAAAGGTCGCGCTCGGTCTTGATCTCCATCAATTTCAAGCCCAGCGCAATCACGAACAAACTGGTGCCGCCATCACGCCCCAGAAAGCCCCGGTGCTGGATGTACAGAATCGCCATGCCGCAGACAATCAGGAGAATAATAATTGGGAAAGTCGGCAAGCGTTCAGGTTTCCAGATACCAATAAACCGCCAAGCAAGCAGTAGGCAAAAAAAGCCGAATACGCCCCAATGCAAATGCGCCACATGCGGGAGTACGATCAAGCCGATAGACGACAGCAAAAAAATTAGGATTTCTTTGTTATGGGCGGGGTTGGTGATCATAGCCATTAATTGCGGTGGGTTCTAAACATCATTCAGCATAATCAATATAGCGCGTAGAGCTGTTCTTGGTGCATTAGATGAAATACCATCAGGCAGACACTCTTATGAAAAAGCTCCTGTAGGCAGATTTGATGTGCCGCGAATGCTGTTTTCCGTATTTAAACAAGATAACTTGATAATTCGACTTAATGACGTTCCCTAATAATAGGGAAGACCGATAACATCTCAAAGGTGTTGGGTTGAGAAAAGTTGCGACTCAAGCTACGCGATTTGCGATACCGAGGATCTCAATACCGCGTTATTTCTCAATTTGTACTGATTTGTCGTATGTTTTTTAACAAAAAACTTCTCCAGTCACTCTGAGGGAACGACTGGAGAAGCCTCCTGCTTCGCATGTTTGGCTTTGCGGCGGTATTCGGTTTTATCAGGAAATACCTGTGCCTTATTGAACTGGTGTGCGAATTTTGCCACCGGATTTTGATTTGGCACTTCCTCTATTTTGTTCATATTTTTACGTTTTTTCATCGTTTACCCCTTATAATTAAGCAATTGTAAAGTTAAAGTTTTCGGCAACTAACATTAGATTATATAACGCGTGTGAAATTCAAAAAAGATTTTGATGTGATTGTGGTCGGTGGCGGTCATGCGGGTACCGAGGCGGCACTGGCATCGGCGCGTTGCGGCGCGCGGACGCTGCTGCTTACCCAAAATATAGAAACGTTGGGGCAAATGAGCTGTAATCCTGCCGTTGGCGGTATCGGCAAAGGGCATTTGGTTAAGGAAATTGATGCCTTGGGCGGCATTATGGCTCATGCAGTTGATCTTGCTGGTATCCAGTTTCGTACCCTAAATGCCAGCAAAGGTCCAGCAGTACGGGCGACCCGCGCCCAGGCTGACCGTAGTTTATACAGGCAAGCCATTAGAAGCGTGTTGGAAAACCAGCCCGACTTATCCTTATTCCAGCAAACTGTCGCGGACTTGATTGTTGAAGGTGATAAGGTCGTCGGCGTTAAAACCCAAATGGGGTTGGACTTTATGGCTAGGGCTGTCGTATTGACCACAGGCACTTTCTTGGGCGGCAAGATCCATATCGGTTTGGAAAATTATAGCGGCGGTCGTGCGGGCGATCCGGCTTCGATTGCCTTAGCTGATCGGTTGCGTGAACTGCCGTTTCGTATTGATCGCCTGAAAACGGGTACACCGCCGCGCATTGATGGTCGGACGATCAATTTCGATAAATTGGCGGTTCAGCACGGGGACGATCCGGTGCCCGTATTTTCATTCCTGGGCAAGCGCGAGCAACACCCCAGGCAAATCCCTTGCCATATCACCCGCACTAATCCTAAAACCCATGACATTATCCGTGCGGGCTTAGACCGTTCGCCCTTATATTCGGGCGTTATTGAAGGCATCGGCCCACGTTATTGTCCCTCGATTGAAGACAAGGTCGTGCGCTTTGCCGACCGCGATACGCACCAGATATTTGTTGAACCGGAAGGGTTGGACACGCATGAAATCTATCCTAATGGCATTTCAACCAGCTTGCCGTTCGATGTACAGTACGAATTCGTCCGTTCGATGGAAGGATTTGAAAATGCTGAAATCGTGCGTCCTGGCTATGCCATCGAATATGATTTTTTCGATCCCCGCGATTTGAAGATGTCGCTGGAAACCAAGCACATGCAAGGCTTGTTCTTTGCAGGACAAATCAACGGCACGACGGGCTATGAAGAGGCCGCCGCGCAAGGCTTGATTGCAGGGCTTAATGCGGCACGCCTGGTACAAGACCAGGAAAGTTGGTGTCCAAAACGTAACGAAGCCTACATGGGCGTGATGATCGACGACCTGATTACCCGTGGCACACAAGAGCCGTACCGCATGTTCACTAGCCGCGCGGAATATCGCTTATTGCTGCGAGAAGACAATGCCGATTTACGTTTGACTGAAAAAGGCCGTGAATTAGGCTTAGTTGACGATGTCCGTTGGCAAGCGTTTGATATTAAGAGGGAAGCGATAAGCAATCTCCAGGACGAGCTGAAAAAGAAGTGGATAAGGGCAGAGAGCGCAGAAGCGGAACTGGCTGAACAATTCTGGGGCAAGCCTTTGTTGAAAGAAGCCAACCTGATGGAATTGCTGCGTCGGCCCGAAGTTGATGTCCAGCGTTTATTGCATTTCTATGAAGGTGGCGAGGAAACTCCTGAACAAGTCGGTGAACAAGTTGAAATACAGGCGAAATATGCCGGTTACATCGTGCGGCAGCAAACCGACATCGACAAAACTTTGCGTTACGACCATTTACACCTTCCTGACAGCCTGGACTATAACGGCGTACCTGGGCTGTCTAACGAAGTCAGCCAAAAACTCAAAGCGCAACGTCCAGAGACTTTGGGGCAGGCTTCTCGTATTCCAGGCATGACTCCCGCCGCTATTTCCTTGTTGTTGATCTACCTGAAAAAGAAAAGTGCTTGATGGAAGACTGCCGTAAAATCCTGGTTGACGGCATTGCAGCACTTAACCTGTCGGTTGACGAGCAAAAAATTGATCGATTGCTGGCCTTTATAAAGCTTATCGAAAAATGGAATAAGGCTTATAACCTGACAGCAATAAAAAAGCAGAACGACATGGTCAGGCTGCATTTACTGGACAGCCTGACCGTTATCCCTTATCTTGAAGGCGAGCGTGTTATTGATATTGGGACAGGCGCAGGTTTGCCGGGTATCCCGTTAGCTATTTGTCTGCCGCACCTAACGTTTACCTTGCTAGACAGTAACGCCAAAAAGACCCGTTTTGTGCAGCAAGCTGTACTGGAACTGAAATTGGCAAATGTGCAAGTTTTCCATAGCCGCGTTGAGGATTATCAGCCTGAGCAAGCTTTCAGCACGGTATTGACGCGAGCCTTTGCAGAGTTGTCTTATATAGTTAAATCGACCCAGCATTTACTGACCAAAAATGGCAAAATGATAGCAATGAAAGGGTGTTGTACTGGAGCCGAACTGGCTCAGGTCAAGGCCAGAAAAACAGTAATTACTGTTAAAATACCAAGCGTTGAAGCAGAAAGAAATCTGGTGTGCATACAACTCAATCATGAGTCTATCGATGAGGTATTAGGGTAATCAAGTGGGAAAAGTAATTGCCCTGACTAACCAAAAAGGCGGTGTCGGTAAGACCACAACTACGGTCAACTTGGCTGCTGCACTGGCTGCGGCAAAAAAGCGGGTGTTATTGGTCGATCTTGATCCCCAGGGCAATGCCGCCATTGGTTGCGGCGTGGATAAAGAAACCGTCAGCTACTCCAGCTTCGATATTTTGATGAAAGAAGTGTTGGCAACCGAGGCCATCATCAAATTACCTGAACTCGGCTTTTCGATAATTCCAGGAAATTCTGACCTGACTGCCGCCGAAATCCGCTTATTGAAAGAGGAGCGCCGCGAACGGCGGCTGGACGATGGGCTGGTTTTGATTAAGCCTTATTACGATTATATTTTAATCGATTGCCCGCCGTCCCTGAACATGCTGACCTTGAATGCCTTGGTCGCTGCCGATAGCGTGTTGATCCCCATGCAGTGCGAGTATTACGCCCTGGAAGGCTTGACGGCGCTGATGGGTACCATCAAGAACATACAGGAAACCGTCAACCCTGGGCTGCATTTGGAAGGCATACTCCGCACCATGTTCGATGACCGTAGCCGATTGACCAAAGACGTTTCTGAGCAGTTGGTTCAATATTTTGGCGATAAGGTCTACAGAACCTGCATTCCCCGCAACATTCGGTTGGCAGAAGCTCCTAGCCACGGCTTGCCCGTGCTGTTTTATGACAAGGCATCACGCGGTTCCTTGGCTTATATTGCCTTGGCTGGGGAAATGCTAAGAAAGGAAGGTAACAAAAAAGGGTCGTGACAGTAATCGCTTAAGCACTTAAACTGAAACCCTATTTGAGCAAAAGGTGATAAGTTTCATGAAACGAGGACTAGGACGAGGATTAGATGCCCTATTGGGCGATGTTTCTGCTGCAAAAGAAACAACCAACCCATCACACACGTTACCAATTGAATATCTACAACGGGGCAAGTTTCAGCCCAGAAAAGATATGAACCCAGAAAAATTGCAGGAGTTGGCGGATTCTATAAAAGCACAGGGCGTTATTCAGCCCATCGTCGTGCGTAAAATCGGGCAGGACAAGTACGAAATTGTCGCTGGCGAACGGCGCTGGCGGGCCTCCCAACTGGCAGGACTACAGCAAATCCCAGTCGTCGTCAAAGACATCGACGACCGTGCCACCATGGCGATTGCACTGATCGAAAACATCCAACGGCAAGACCTCAATCCCCTGGAAGAAGCCGAAGCCTTAAGAAGGCTGCTCGATGAATTTACCATGACCCATCAACAAATAGCTGATGCTGTTGGCAAGTCACGGGTTACTGTGACCAATTTGTTGCGCTTGATGGACTTACACCCTGAAGTAAAAAAGTTGCTGATTAATGGACAACTGGAAATGGGTCATGCGCGAGCGCTGCTGTCTTTAGACGCAGCAAAGCAAATTGCCACCGCCCAAAAAATCGCCAGGGAAGGGTTAACCGTAAGGGCAGCCGAAAAACTCGTCAAAGATGCTCAGGCCGAACCCAAACCGCAAAAAACCAAAACTGTCGATCATGACACCTTACGTCTACAAAACGAACTGACTGCAAAACTGGGCGCTAAAGTCCTCATAGAGCATAAAGATAATGGCGCAGGGAAGTTGGTTATTGCTTATGCCAGTTTGGAAGAGTTGGATGGGATTCTTGAGCAGATAAGGTAAAACTGGGATTATACCTGTAGGCGAATTACACCGCCCAGAGGGTACACAAACAGATAGCTTTCGTGTGTGTTGTACAGATTTCGACCCAAAGGTTGTCTGCTTCAATGCCTTAAAAAAACAAAAAATCTTATTGAATTTCTCGCCCTAGCTCTATCCCCATGAGAGAGGGCATCAATTCATTTATCTTGTAAATCAAAAAAAAATTTTAACCAAATGAACCTTCTCTGGTTTTTCTGCCATTAACGTACGTATTGAAGAGAAAGCAATACTTAATTGATCGAAAGGTATAAATAACCAATTGATCATTTTTAACTTGGAGAAAAATATGAACTTTAAAAAAATAATCGGCTTGGTCGTAACCACCTTGGCACTCAATATTATTATTCTGGGTGATGTGAACGCTGCCTCTGTAACAGCGAAATGTACGGTTAAGGCCAATCGTTCTAAAATATCTGTTGATGCAGATGGTCTTGGTAACGGATCATATAGAGCAAGCGCACGCTCAGGAACTAGCGCAGCTGTGTATTCTAAAAACCTGAAAACTCCAGTTGGCGATGAAGTAGAATTTGATTTTGACAGCAATACTGCTGATATTAAAGCTGGTGCAACAGCAATACCAGTTAATTTCATAAAAGGTAATCGTGTTGTAGGCAATATTTACAAACGGAATAGTACGGGTACTTTAAGCCTAGTAGGGTCAGTCGGAGCAACTTGTAAGTAATGATTAGCCCATTACTGCCGTTCAGTTTGAGTTGGATAAACTAACGATTTCAACGGCTTGCTTAGTTCAGCTAAAGGATTGGCAAATGAACTTAGAAGCCAAGTAGGGGGTACGCATCACGTACTGTTTTCAAATGAAGGTTGGGTTAGACGCGCAAACTGTAGGGCGATGATATTTGCAGGAAGCCTTGGCGCGTCGTAACCCAGCATAGTTGAGTATTACCCCCACATAAGTTTAATTTTTTTAAATCAAAATCATCCTGATTCAAGACACCTTCCTCAACTCCCCCAAACCATTCGGCTTTTTGACCAATTGCAATTGCGCCTTAAAGCGTTTTTGCACGGCTTCTACATGGGAAATTACGCCCACGGTTTTGCCATGTGCACGGAGACCTTCCAGGGTATTAATCACGGTGTACAGGGTTTCTGCATCCAGGTTGCCGAAGCCTTCATCTAAAAATAAAGAATCCACCGACCTGCCGTTATTTGCCAGTTCCGAAAGTCCTAATGCCAGTGCGAGGCTGACAATAAAACTCTCGCCGCCCGATAGGGATTTGGGTAAGCGCCGGACATTGCCTTGATAAGTATCTTCAATTTCCAGCGCCAATCCTCTATCGCTGGGCTTTTGCCTAATATAATAACGTCCGCTGATTTTTTCCAGCGTTGAATTGGTTTGCGATAATAGCCGCTCAACCATCCGTTCTTGTACGCGACGGCGAAATGCCATGCCATTTTCTGCCGATATTTCCTCAACTTCAGCATTTGCCTGTTGTACTAATGCTTGCTGGCTTGCCACTTGCGCTAAGATGGAAGCGTATTTGTCGTGGTATTGTTTTTGTTCACGGATTATGGTTTCCAAGCGTTTGGCTTCAAGCTCTGCCAGCTCCATTTTCTCATTGGTAGCCTTTAATTTAAGCTCGATTTCTTCTGGTACTAACTTCAATTTAGCTTGCTCTTCATGGCTTTCTAATTGCACATAAAGTTTATCGAGATTTGCTCCCCATTGGTTAACATCTTCATCTAACTGCGTTTTTTGCTGGGTGAATTCAGGCTGACTGGTCATTAATTCCAAAATTTGACTGATTTCAGCCAAATTGCCAAATTGTGTTCCCTGCATTTTATTGGCGATGGCCTTATCCAACGCTTCGGCTTCGTCTTTTGATTGGCTAATGTACTGCGCTTTATCGGCAATCAATTTCTGCTTTTCAACCAGTGCCAAGTGTAAACCAACAACTTCTTCTGAACGTAACTGGTTGTTAGTGTAGTCCAGTCGTTCTTTGTAGGAGTCGATTTGAGCTTGGCTGGCTAATTGTTGTGATACCAGCTTTTCCAGCTCTTCCGTCAGGCTTTTGGTGCGGAAGGCATAGCTTTCGTAATCCTGACGACGCTGATTAAGGCGGTTAAGTAGCTCGTCTTCTTTGCCTTTTGCAGGCACGGTTTCACCTAATTGCGTTAACAGATCGGTAAGATTTGCTATCAACGTCTGCTCTTCTTGTTGAACTTGGTTTCTAGTCGTCTCAGTTTCCGCTACTCTTTGCGGCTCGGTTTGCCATTCCGATTCAATGGTTTGTACGATTGTCTGGGTGAGATTGATTGCGGAGGTATTTTTCTCGATGGCGGCTTTAAGTTTGGCTATCTTTTTTTCGCTGCCTTTATACTTGGTCAATAAAATGGTTATATTCTTCGATTCAGTGGATTCGATTGTTAACAACCGCTTCATCATTGCCGTATTTTTGATGTCCAAATCAGCACTGGCGGTATTCAGCCGATTACATAAGGTATGCCATTGAGCATTAATCAGTTGCCGTTGTTTATTATGGGCATGACTTCTTTCACCGCGTTTTCGTGCCAATTTGATATGCTGCTCAAGATCGTTAATTTGCACAGTTAACCGCTTTATCTTTATGCGCTGATCTAACAATGCTTGTTGGGCATTTGCCGGAGCCGGTGAGCGTTTGGCATAAGGATGTTCGGTTGAGCCGCACAAAGGACACGGTTTACCATCAACGAGATGGACGCGATCTTGTGACATACGCGCCAATAATGCATCATTAAAAATCGATTTTTCCAGGGATAATCGTATGTTTTCATCCTGCTTTAGCTGCTGCGTCAAGCTTTCAAATTCGGCTTCTAATTCGTCAACATCACGCTTCGGCGCAACCTGCTTACCAAATAGACCGAAGAAAAACGATGCTTTGGGTGTCAAATTTTCGTTGGCGACAGCCAAGTCAACTAATTCTTGAAAGTCTTTTACCCGTTCTTTCTGCTCTGTTTGTAAATCTTCAAGTTGCTCCAAGGTATTGCCTTGGGCGAGTTCTTCCAGCTCTTTTTTCTCAGTTGCCAGCTCTTTGTTTAACTGTTCCAGCTTGTTGTTTTTCTTGTCTATAGTTGATTTATTTTTATGCAATGCTGCACTGGTGGATTTTGACCACTTGTCTAACGCTTGCTTCTTTTCATCAAATTCGTCCAGCGCAATACGCAGCTTTTTTAATCGGTCGAGTTCAGGAAAATTTTCCAGTAAGGGCTTATCAATTGCATGTTCTTCCAACCATGCCGATACCTCACTCAATGTCGTTTTCTTTTCGGCAATCTGATCGGCCAACGATTTCAATAAGATAACTTCGGATTGCCAGTTGGCATTAAACAAACCGACTTGATTCCTAATGTTATCAATGGCTTGTTTTTGTTCGGTGAACGATATTCCCGTACTATTTGTTAGGCTTTCCTGCGATAAGATATGCGTATCAAACTCTGGCAAAGCCAGCGTGCTTTCTATTTGCTTGAGTTCATTACGTAAAGCCGTCAGTGCAGTTTGTTCCTGCTCGATATGCTGCTTTTTTTGCGTGATGGTTTCGATGTCATCTTTAAAATCCCGCGCATTGTCAGCGGCAGTTAACTGATCCAGCTTTTTTTGTACCGACAAACGTTGGGTAATGGCTTCCTGCAACCTTTTTTCTTGGGATCCAATTTGGCTTCTAAGGGTTTCAGTTTCTGCTAATACCGCTTGTTGGGCGGCCAAGCGATTAATTTCTTGCTGAAACTCTGCTGTTTGCTCGCTAAAATCAGCTAAATCCAACTCGCAGGCTTCCAGCGATTGCGGCTCGATCAGGGGAACAGCCGCCAAATCTTGTTGTAAATAGGTTAGGTTTTTTTGTGCATCAGCCAGCTTATCGGTCACTTCCTTTTTATGATCGGCATAAATATCCGTACTGATGATTTTTTCCAGAATATCCATGCGCTCATTGTCCAGCGCATTAAGAAACGCGGCAAAATCGCCTTGGGCAAGCATGATAGAACGGGTAAAACTGCGAAAATTCATACCCGTAATCTCAGCCATTCGGGTACAAACCTGTTGCGGGGTAGTGGCGACGGTCTCTTCGCCATTATTTAGCTGTATCAAGTGCATTTCTGAAGGTAGCAACTCACCCCGTAGATTGCCGTCTTCGCGCTTTACGTGCCAGCTAGAGCGATATTTATCCGCTCCCAAGGCAAACTCAATTTGTGAAAAACTCTCGTCAGTTTGCTGGGTGATGATGTGTTGGGCAGGCTTATCAAACCGGAATGTTTCACCATACAACGCCAGCGTAATCGCATCCAGAATGCTTGATTTACCTGAGCCGTTTGGCCCTGTAATCGCAAAAACCCCCGTATCGGTAAACGGCGCTTGCTCGAAATCGATCCGATTTTCGCCTTCCAGGGAGTTGATGTTTTTAAAATATAAATTGAGTATCTTCATAAGTCTATAATTTATATAGCATATTGCAGCGATATTTAGAAAAAATTACACTCATCGTGGCACATACTATTCGACATTAAGCTATATGATACACGGCGGGGCTGGTTGAGAAAACATGCACAAAAAAGCCCACTAATGGCGACCTCTCTTGGCTGCTCTAGGGTTAGCTTCGGTTTATTGATTCGGAGAAAGATTTTGGCGGCCTTATGAGTTTAAATCCGCGTTAGCCGCTAGCTTGAAAAGGGTAGATTTATACTATTGATTGCGATGACGGACGTTGAATCCAAGGTTAAAATGTTTGCACCCTAGGAAAAAGAAAGTCCCAAAGCCTGAAGAGGTAGGCTTTGGGACTCCAAAGAAGAATCAGCCTATAAACAAGGGGAAAGGAGGCTGATTAAACGCCTATTGCAGACGTTCTAGAGTATGACTAAAGGTGTCAGAAAAAAGTTCCAAGCTGTTTTGTAAAAAATTTGGTAAATGTTTAGCAGTTTGATCAATAGAACTCGGATGACGCGGATTTGACGGATATTCGCTGATAAAAAACACAATCCGGTAATGGGCGAAACCTGTAACTTGATTCATAGTGGGATTTGCAAACCTAGGTTTGCACTCCAAAATACACGCGATCACAGGTAAGAAGCAGACAAGATTATTACAAAGGTTATCGTAAGCGTGGGGTGTTCATCCTCTCTCCTGATGGAGAGAGAGAGCCAGGGTGAGGAGAAATTAAAAAAGAAAAGTGCTTTATTTATTCCCCTCACCCAACTCTCTCTTCGGAGAGGGCTTTGGTGCTTGGCACTGAACAGCCACAAAAATTAATGCGCCTCATCCCAGTTATTGCCCACGCCAATGTCAACGATTAACGGCACAGTGAGTTCAGCGGCATTACTCATCAGTGATCTTATCGTACTGGAATAATCAGCCAGCTTATCCTCGGCGATCTCAAACACCAGTTCGTCATGTACTTGCATAATCATAAGTGCATCGGCTCTATCTGCACAAAGCCATTGGTCGGTGGCGATCATGGCGCGTTTGATGATGTCAGCGGCGGTGCCTTGCATCGGTGCGTTAATCGCCGTGCGTTCGGCATATTGGCGCATGGCAGCATTCTTGGATTTTATTTCCGGCAGGTACAAGCGCCTGCCGAACAAGGTTTCCACAAAGCCTTGTTCACGCGCCTGCTCGCGGATGGTATCCATGTACAGTTTCACGCCAGGATAACGGGCAAAATACAGGTCGATATACGATTGCGCCTCGTTGCGTGATAAGCCCAGTTGTTTTGCCAGACCAAATGACGACATGCCATAAATAAGGCCAAAGTTGATGGCTTTGGCGGAACGGCGCAGGTCGTTGGTCACTAGCTCTGGCGCAACGCCAAATACTTCCGCCGCTGTCGCACGATGGACATCCAAGCCTTCGTTGAAAGCATTGAGTAAGCCTTGATCCGCCGACAAGTGCGCCATGATACGTAATTCAATTTGCGAATAATCCGCCGCAACGATTTTATAACCAGGAGGCGCAATAAAGGCTTGCCGAATTTTACGGCCTTCTTCGCTTTTGACTGGGATGTTTTGTAGGTTAGGGTCGGTGGAGGATAATCTTCCCGTCGCCGCCACCGCTTGATGGTAGGAGGTATGCACCCGTCCGGTCTTGTCATTAATTTGCTGCGGCAGTTTATCGGTATAAGTCGATTTGAGTTTGCTTAGGCCCCGATATTCCAGGATCAAGCGCGGTAGTTCGTAATCGGCCGCCAAATCTTGCAGCACCGATTCGTCGGTGGAAGGCTGGCCGGTCGGGGTTTTCTTTAAGACAGGCAGCTTTTGCTGATCGTAAAGGATTTCTTGGATTTGTTTGGGCGAGCCAATATTGAACGCCCGTCCTACCAGGTTATGGGCATGTTGTTCGATGCTAATCACCTTGCTGGCAAGTTCCAGGCTTTGCTGCGCCAACATGGCACTGTCGATCAGTACGCCATTGTTCTCGATGCGTTCCAGCACGGGAATCAGGGGGATTTCCATCTCCGTGTATAAGGCATACAAGCTGGGTATTTGCTGCAGTTTTGGCAGCAAACATTGGTGGATTTGCAAGGTGATGTCCGCATCTTCCGCCGCGTAAGGCGTGGCTTGTTCCAGTTGCACTTCTTGAAAAGGGATTTGCTTTGCGCCTTTTCCGGCCACGTCTTCGTAATGGATGGTTGTTACATCGAGATATTTTTTGGCGATGTCGTCCATATTGTGTTTGGTCGCGGTGCTGTTCAAGACGTAGGATTCCAGCATAGTGTCGTGGGCGATGCCGCGCAGGGTAATGCCGTGATTGGCAAGGACGTGGGCATCGTATTTGAGATGTTGCCCCAGTTTGGGTTTGGCGGGATTTTCCAGTATGGGTTTAAGCTGTTCCAACACATCAGTACGGTTTAACTGCTCCGGTGCGCCAGGATAAGTATGCGCCAACGGCAAATAAGCCGCTTTCCCGACTTCCACCACGAACGACACGCCCACGATTTGCGCCTTGCTGTAATCAAGGCTGGTGGTTTCGGTGTCAAAAGCGAAGATTTCAGCAGCTTCGAGTTGTTTAAGCCATAGCTCAAATTGTTGTTCGGTCAATATTGTTTCATAACTGGATTCGACTTTTTCGGGTTTTTCGTTTGTTGCTTCGGGTTGTGGTGCGGATTCAGCGTTATTCGCCAATTGTTTCAGCCAAGTTGAAAAACCTAATTCAGTCAATAGCTTGGTCAATTCGGGAATATTAGCCGGTTGTTGATGGCAATCTTCCACGGAATAAGGCAGATCAAGATCGCACACGATGGTCGTCAGTTGCTTGGATAAGGGCAGATGAGCCAAGCTGGCACGCAGGTTGTCGCCAATTTTGCCGCCAATTTCATTGGCGTGTGCCATCAGGTTATCCAATGTTTCGTACTGCGCCAACCATTTTGCGGCGGTTTTCGGGCCGCAATTGGGTACGCCGGGAATGTTGTCAACGCTATCGCCCACCAAGGCCAGATAATCAATGATCTGCTCCGGCCTGACCCCAAACTTGTCGATAACGCCTTGAATATCCATGCGCGTGTTCGACATGGTGTTTTCGAGGATAATATGCTCGTTCACCATCTGCGCCATGTCCTTGTCGCCTGTGGAGATGATGATTTCATAACCCTGCCGCTCGGCTTGTTTAGCCAATACGCCCATGACATCATCGGCCTCGATGCCGGATTCGATAATCAAGGGCAAACCCATAGCGCGGATGATTTGGTGCAACGGCTCAATCTGCACCCGCAAGTCATCCGGCATCGGCGGCCTGTTCGCTTTGTATTGGTCGTACAACTCGTTGCGGAAAGTGCCACCGGGCGCATCAAAAACCACGGTGATGTAATCGCTGTGATAATCAGCAATGAGCTTACGCAGCATGTTAGTCACACCGTGGATGGCGTTGGTCGGTATCCCTTTCGGACTGGTGAGCGGCGGTATCGCGTGATAAGCGCGGAACAAAAACGAAGAGCCGTCAACCAGGATGAGGCGTTTTGGGGTGTTTGGGGTCATAAATGAAGAATCCAAGATTAGGATGTTGGCTAGGATGATTTTACCTTGAACTATTTATTTTGATGCAGTTATCTGGAAAGTCTCTGCACAGTCCTTCAAAAAGCTCAGGACGAACGGAATTGGGTTGATTTCCTAAGTCTCACGTTTAACATCCACAATATTCGGCAGTTGGCTTATCAGCTTACGAAGCATGTTCGTCACGCCTTGGATGGCGTTGGTCGGCACACCTTTCGGGCTGGTCAGCGGCGGAATGGCGTGGTAAGCGCGGAACAGGAACGAGGAACCGTCAACCAGCATCAGGCGTTTGGGGGTGTGTTGAGTCATTAATTGTGTCCAAGGCAAAGCTATTATGGGTTTTACTGATTTTACCTTGAAGGACTTGTTTTTGAAGAATTAAAACTTTGTTTATAAGTTAGCCATTCTCAACAACTGAAACCTGCGGCGCATAAGATTTAAAATTCTCATCCGCAGACATAATTGCCATATTTTCGCTTAAAGCGGTTGCCAGCAAGAGCCGATCAAACGGATCACGATGATTGGATAGAAATGGAATTTGGGAATATGCTTCGATATGTTTGTTTTGCAGGGTTAATAAATTAAAGTCGTCGTGCTGGATAAGTCTGACAAGATCGCTTATAGATAAACCCAATTCGGGCAGTTTGCCAATTTTTTGCTTGATGGCAATTTCAAACAAGCTAATCTGGCTAACAAAAATACTGTGGTTTTCCAAAATGCTCTTTGTCCCCATTGATAACATTTCAGGCCTTATCAATGTCCAAATGAAAATCTGGGTATCTATGAGGTACATGGCTACATATACTCCTTCAAATCATCCAAAGGCTCATTGAAATCATCAGGGATGTTGTAGCCTTTCCCAGCCAAACTGCCGATTTTTACGCCTTTGTGTAAGTTTTCAACGGGCTGTGATTCTTGCTCGTTGATAAACATCACCACAACCTGAGATTTTTTTGTGGTCGGCGGCTCTTCTTGCAAAACGATTTGCCCGTTTTCGTAGATGCCTTTAATTGCAGTGTACATATTGCACTCCGAATGGTTGATAAATGCTTTAGGACTCTGTGTGTCGATGATGATTCATTCAAAACTAAGCTGATGTTTTAGCTATACATTGATCCAATATTTGTAATACAAGCGTTTCTGGCAATGCCGCCAATAGCTTTATTCCGCCAATAAGGTTCAATTCTTTCATAAATGAACGAAACCGTTCGCGCTCAAATAATTCTTTGTTTGATTTATAAGATTCATCTAATTTTTTAATTATTGCCGAAAATACATGAATATTTTGTGAGGTCGTTGGACGTTCAACTATGTTTGCCCTCACATCAGATTGATATAAGAAACATGTTAGCGCATCTTCAAAAGATAACCCTTTCGTCCGATTACACAAAGAAGCAAGCCACCATAATCGAGATGCGGCATTATCACGCTCGATTCCGCGCGCACCGATGCAGAAAAAATGTGTTTTGATGTGCTTAATGGCTTGAATGTTATCTTCGGGTATCGGCCACCTTGCTCGCGTATACTCCAGTAAGTGGGTATGCGTCAAATAAACCCAAAGACGTTCATCCCTCGCCAAATAATGGGAAATATTATCGAGAGCCTGATAAATAAGGACACAATTCTCGACCTCTTTTAGGTTAGTTTTGTCACAACTAATGGCGGCTAGTTTTTGCTCATCTATTTCCAGACGTGATTCAAGATGATAAGACGATTCATTCATCAAAAAGCCAAAATTTCCAGTTCGATAAAGTTCTAGGTTTTCAGGTATCTTGGTTAAAAGCTCTTGGACTTTTTTAGCTTTAAGGAAATTAACTTTCATTGTTCTGCACTCTTAAAAACATAGGCATCAAGTAACTTAATGGGCTGTTGCATCAACCGTTCGGCAATCATGTAGGCATCATGGCTATCTATGTCCACTCCCTTATTATGCGCCTGACCGAAAATAACTTTTGCCCATTTCCTATCTTCATAAATTGACTGGGTTTCAGCGTCTTTTAGCTTTTGGATAGCCTGCATGACTGCCCCAAAATAGATTGAATTTAACAGAATAACCCTATTTTCCTTTCTATTCCTGGCGTTATCTATGCTTTCCTTCAATCTATGGCTGACGATAATTTGTACATGATCACCATCAAAGTCAACAGACCAAATACCATCATCTTGTTCGTCCCTTTTAACCAGTTCAAAAACTGATGTGATTGGCTTAAATAAATCACGGTCAATATAAAAAACTTGCGTTTCGTCTTGGGCAAGAATATCGCCGACCGAAAATGAAAATGGGTCTGTACCAAATTCTGAATTTATATCAGGAGAAGTAAAATATCGGATATCCTTAGTGACAACCACATAAGGGTCTACCCTAACTTCACCACGTAATTCACCAATATCAAACTCACCTTCTAACTGCCTATTGTTATCGCTAGAGCAGAGTTTTGCCTGAAAATAAGTGTCCCGGCATGAAATGACAGCGATAAATTCAGCATTTCCCGATGTAATTTGCTGTTCAATTTCTTCGGATGAAATTGCGTAGCTTAGTTCGTTCGGCGTTAAATATTTTTGAGATGTTGCCAAGGATATGTTAAACAAGCATAACCTATTTCAAATTTTTTAACCAACCTGTCGTTTTGATTTAAAAAATCAACTATGTCCTCGAATAAGCATGAAAATTATGAAATCTTGAATCTGATTGGCTATGGTTTAGCCAAATTCGATAAGGAATTTATTAGACAATTTAACTGCGAGAGCAAAAACCAGTTTTATAAAAAAATGGTTGATCTTAATGTCGCTGAAACGATAGGTGCTGTTAAAAATCGCCAAGACTTATTTGATCCATTTTTCGACAACCCAAGGCAAGGGTGGTGGCAAAAAGGAAACACTTATATCCACAGAAAAATATACATAGACAGAGACCTTTGCACGACCTCAAGCCCCAAAATGGGTAAAATAAGCCTTTATTCAAGTTCGAGCAATAGCCTATGTCCTGGAAGAACCTAGCCCAAACCAGTTTAAGCGATGCCCTTGTCAAACACCACGAAGCCTTGGAGGAATTGGA